>NZ_JBICYB010000028.1:0-89716 GCF_043200575.1 Streptomyces sp. NPDC048392 | reverse complement strand
ACAACAACGACAACAGGGCCTCCGGGAACCGCTCGGAATTCGGTCGCACTCCCGAGCTACCAGGAGGCCCTGCCTTCATGCGCGTACGACCGCAAGATCACCCGACCAGGAACTCCGTTCGACTTGCACGTTCCAAGATCGGTTGAGATACGGCTTCTCACAGCTGCGCCTCGCGCACAAAGCCCACCCGGACGACGCACGCCTCAACGAGGTCTGCGATCACATCAGGCTGGCCGATCCGGTCGCCCGCCGAATCCTCGATGATGACGTCACCGCCGTCGCCCACCCCGACGGAGATCGTCGTCGCCTCTACCTGCCGCACCAGCACGAGGAGACCGAGGTCGAGTTCGTGGCCCTGGAGAGGCTGGGCGACAACACCCGGCTCATGATCGTTGCACCCGGAGACCTCGCTCAGCAGGCCAAGCAGACCTGCACCGCGCAATGACAGGGCTTTGCCGTGGGGACCATCGGCGCCCTGCCGTGACCGGAAACGATCACTGAGTCAACGATTGGCTGTGCATGTTCCCGCCTCGTGGATGCCCTAGAAAGTGATCGGCATGCTCGGCTGGGTGTGGTGGAGTGTTCGGGCGTTGTCAGTGTTTGTCAGTTCACGGAGGTAGCAGACATGTATGTGGTGTTCCTCGCAGCGGGTGGGGCCCCGTGACGCGTGCCCCTGACGAGGCCGAAGCCGCGCTCGTCGCACGGTTGGACGCGCTCGGCATCGCCTGGGCCACCGAGCGTCACGAACCGGTCTTCACCGTCGAGCAGGCCCAGGCACTGCACAAAGTCGGTGATGCCGGTGGGCACGCCAAGAACCTGTTCCTCAAGGACAGGAAGCGGCGGCTGTTTCTGGCTGTGGTCGAGGAGGGCACACCGGTTGATCTCAAGGCCCTCGGCAAGGCCGTCGGGGCCACCAGGCTGTCCTTCGGGAAGCCGGAGACCCTCGCCGACGTGCTGGGGGTCACGCCCGGGGCGGTTACGCCCTTCGCCCTGATGAACGCCGCTCCGGGCAGCATCAGCGTCGTCCTCGACAGCGAACTGCTGGCCCGGAACCCGCTGCACTTCCATCCGCTGCGCAACGACGCCACCACCGCCGTGTCGCCTCAGGACCTCATCGCCTTCCTCCGCGCCTGCGGTCACGAGCCCCTGCTGCTCGACTTCCGCACGCTGGGCCACGGCGGCGGTGCCCTCTCATCGCGCACATGATCGCCGGACTGCCGGCGGGGCATTGTGACCACGAGGGCGGGAATCCCATGGCGCTGATGATGCAGATCATGCGGGAAGACGCGGCCGGAACCTGCAGTGATCAGCAGCCGTTGAATCTGACGGCACGTCCGATCGGTACGGGGAGGTGGCATGGCACAGCCGGTCCGAGCGATTCGGACTTCGATGCCGAGCTCGACCGCATCGAGTACGCGATCACCCAGCGGCCGGACCGCACCTTCGCTTTCGACGAGTTCGGCCCACTGGGCTTCCGCCCGACCGCTGGCTCTCGCCCTGACCAGCAGGCCAACTCCATGAACAATGAAGGGGTGTTCACCGAAGTGCCGGCCCTGCCTCAGTAGGGGCTGAGACTGATGCTGTTTCAGTCGGTGGGTTGCCGCCAGTCGAGCAGGACCCGCTTCTCCGGGGCCTGGCTGCCTTCGGCGCGGCCGACCCGAACATGCTCAAGCTCCAGCAGCACCAGGCCCCGCTTCGATGCGAACGGGGCCGTGCGCCACCAGGCCACCAGGTCGTGCACGTCACCGATCGGCAGGTCGGTCATCTGCTCCAGGTACTTCAACCGCAGCTTGGCCGTCCGCAAGTCTTCCTTGCTGGCCTTCTGGGCGGCGACGAACGCGGCCTTCACCATCAGCCCGCGTCCGTACAGGTCGCCGATGCCGGCGAACCGCTCGTCGGCCCCCGCAATGTGCTCCTTCAAGCGGGCGATCTCCGCCTCGATGTCAGACTCCAACTGCTCAAGCCGCTCACGCGCCCCCGGCTTCAGCAGTTCAGCCAGAACGTGCTCGGCCACGAAGTCTTCGAGCTTCTCGGCGTTGATGCGGGTCCTCCCGCAGCCGTCGCACTTATAGGACGGCGGGGCCTCAGCGTGGGCGCGGCTGCCGATCATGCCCTGCGTGCACTCGTCGCACACCGCGCACCCGCCGGTGAGCAGGTACTCGTGGGCGTCACGCGGCGTGCCACGCTTCTCGCTGCGCTCAACGAACAGAGCCTGCAGGCGCATGTATACGTCCGGCTCCAGAACCCGCTCGTCCCAGCCCTCGATCGGCTCGCCGTTCTCATCCAGACCCGCAAGCCGCGGATTGACCAGCAGCCGGTGCAGAACTTCACGACGGAACTCGTTGCCGCGCGGCGTCAGCATGCCCTTGCTCGTCAGCCACCGCGTCGCCTCGGCCTCCGAATCCCCACCGAACAGCAGCGTGACGGCCTCCCGCAGCAACGGCGCCTCCTGCGGATGCACCACCCCCGCGCGCACGTAGCCCGACAACCGTCCCACGCAGCTGACTCCGATCAACTATTCGCACCTGCGACCCCTCGCGTCGACAACGCGTTAGGAGTCCCTTAGACCTGACATAGGCCAATGTATATCGGGGTCGAGGGCCATGCCTGCGTAAGATCCGGTGAACTGGCCAGCCTTAACGCGATATTTGCAGGCCAGGAGACATCATCTAGGGCCACATGTGACGCGGCTCATAGCAACCTGTACGGGGCAAGTTGCATCTTCACCGATTACACCCACGCTGGAGCGAGGCGAGAGAGAGGCCCGGACGTGCACAAACGACGCAACGTCCGGGCCGCATAGGTGGCTACACATCCAGAGTGATCCCCAGCGCCTTCCACAAGCTCGCCGTCGACACCTTCTGCGTCTGACCCAGCGGAATCGTCTGCGCCGGGAACGAGCCGTCCCTGATCAACTCGTACGCCTTGTCCGAACCGATCCCCAACGCGCGAGCCGCCGTCACCACGCTCACCGCAGCCGGCAGGGACCTCACTTCCTCGACCGACATCCCGCCGCGACGCCCCTCGGAACGAGTGCGCTGCACGGCCATCGCAGATGAGGACAAAGGTGGTCACATCCCTCTTCCCCGCGCCACCTGGCAGGAAGCATACGGCGCCCAAGGAAGCGTCACCTTCGCTACAGCATGATCAGGACACGTAAGGAACAACCCAGCACATTCAGGGGGATCCCACGTGTTCGACGGCAGCGTCTACAAGCGATGCAAGTGCACCGAGCCCAAACTCGACGACAACGGCCAACCGATCCTCGACGCTCGCGACCGACCCAAGACACGCGAACTCGGCGCAAGCTGCCCGCTGCTGAAGAAGCGCGAACACGGCACCTGGTACTACTACGTCAAACTCCCCGACGGCATCGGCGGCCAGCGCCGACGCCCACGCAAGGGCGGCTTCCTGACCCAGACGAAAGCCAAGGAAGCAGCGCAGAAGCTGTGGGACGAAGCCCAAGGCGGCGTCAACGTCGAATCCAAAGAGACCGTCGCCCAGTACCTCAACCGCTGGCACGACAAGCGCGTTGACCTCAAACGCAGCACCCGCAGCGATTACCGCGACTTCATCGACCGCATCCTCATACCCGCGCTCGGCCACCTCTCCGTGCGCGAGCTCCGGGACCGCCACATCCAGGAGATGTTCAAGCAGATCTGGGCCATCAACAAGATCAAGGAAGCCAACCGCATCGCCGCCCAGCAGGCCAAGGCCGCCTGCGACGCAGCCCATCAAGCCTGGAGGAAAGCCCCAACCCCCCGGCCTCCGGAACTCCGCCAGACCTGGCACCAAGCCCGTGAAGCCCTCAAAGAGGCCCGCACCAAGCCCCGCCAGGACACAGGCCCTGGCAGGCAGAAGAAGTACCTCGACTGTCTCTCCGCCGCGCTCGCCGACGCCGTCACCGAGAAACTGATCACCCAGAACTGGGCCAAACTCGTCACCATCCCCAAGTACGAACGCCCCGAGGCGCTCGTCTGGACCGATGAGCGCGTGGCCCGCTGGCGCGCAACCGGCGAGAAACCCAGCCCCGTCATGGTCTGGACCCCCGAGCAGACCGGCGAATTCCTCGACGTGGCCGTCGAACACCCCCTCTACATCATGTGGCACCTCATGACCTTCCGCGCACCTCGCCGCGGAGAAGCAACAGGCCTCCCCTGGGCCGAACTCGACATGACCAAAGGCGTCGCTCACATCAGCGAACAGCTCGTCACCGACTCCACCAACACCGTCTGGGAAGACACCCCCAAGAGCAGCAGCGGCCGCCGCACCGTCGCCCTGGACCACGCGACCTTCGCCCTCCTGACCGCCTGGCGCGACGTCCAGAAAGCCCAACGCGCCGAATGGGAGAGCAAGCACCACCAGTGGCTGAACGCCACCCCACAAGAGCGACAGGCGCTGAAGACGTACGACCATCCGTACGTCGACTCCGGCAAAGTCTTTACCCTGCCCGACGGCCGCCCTCACCACCCCAAGAACGTCTCCCAGGCCTTCGACCGGTTCATCAAGCGCCTTGGCCTCCCGCCCATCAGGCTCCACGACCTGCGCCACTGCGCCGCATCCCTGAGCCTCGCCGCCGGCCTCTCCATGAAGGCCATCCAAGTCCTGCTCGGCCACAGCAGCTACCAGCTCACCGCCGACACCTACACCTCCCTGATGCCGCAGTTCGAGCAGGCCGCGGCCGACGCCCCCCTCGACCTCGTGCCGCGCCGCAAGGGCGTCAGCAAACCCGACGACACGCAGCAATCCGCCACCGAGACGGACACCGCGCCTTCCGCGGCAGCCGTCCCCACTGCAGTGGAGGAGAGCCAGCCGCCGAAGAACACGGGTGAGCCGTACGAATCGGAGCAGCAGGCTGCGGGCGAGCGCCAGGCCCGGGCCTCCCGCAGTAGAGGACATCTGCGGTTGGTGTCCGCTGTCCCCCGGGACGGAGCCCCGGACGCAGCCTGATCGCGCTTTGTCCCCCGCGTGTCCCCCGGGCCACGAAACAGCCCCCTCGGAGATCACTCCGAGGGGGCTGTTCGATGCATAATGCCTGGTCAGGCAGTGCCCCCGGCAGGATTCGAACCTGCGACACCCGCTTTAGGAGAGCGGTGCTCTATCCCCTGAGCTACGAAGGCGTGCCGTCGCTGAGCGGCGGTGCCAACAGGTTAGCGGATCGGGGGCGAGGGTGGAGAGGCGGAGGTAGGGGGTGGTTCGGTGGGGTGGGGGCGTGGGGCACGTTGGGGAGCGTGTGGGGGGCGTAGACCATGCCGGGGGCGTGGGTCATGCCGGGGGGACGTGGACGAAGTGGCCGGCCACGCGTAGGTCCGCTTCGATGTGGCCCGCCGTTCGGGACAGCTCCGGGAGGAGTTCCGTCTCGCAGGCCGCCGTCGTGTGGCGGGACGCGTGTGTCGCCACGTTCAGGGCCGCCACCACCCGGCCCGTGCGGTCGTGTACCGGGACCGCGAGGGAGCGCAGGCCGGCCTCCAGTTCCTCGTCGACCAGGGCGTAGCCCTGGCCGCGGGCCTCGGGGAGGGCCAGCAGGATGCGGCCCGGTGCTGTCGCGTGTGCCGGGAGGCGGGTGCCGACCGTGACGTGGGCGCTCAGGACGCGGCCCGTGGAGGCCCGGGCGGTGTACTGGATCTCGTCGCCCGAGTCCGCCAGGACCGCCAGGGAGGCCGACTCGTGGACGCGGTCGGTGAGGGCGGTCAGGTGGGGCTGGGCGATCTCCGGCAGGGAGGTGCGGGAGAGGGGTGGGAAACCGAGGGACAGAACCCGGGGGGTGAGGGCGAAGGTGCCGTCGGGGGCCGGGGTCAGCAGGCCCGCGTGCTCGTGGGTGATCAGTGCCCGGCGTGCGGTCGCGCGGGCCAGGCCGGTCGCCTTCGCGACCTGGGTCAGGGTCAGCGCGGAGCGGCCCTCGCCGAAGGCGGTCAGTACGGTCAGTCCGCGGGCCAGGGACTCGACGAACTCCCGGCCCAGTTGCTGTTTCGACGCGCCCGTCCAGGTGGCCAGGCCGGCGCGGGGCGGGCCCGGGTGCGGCGGCGGGGCGGTGCGCAGGTCGTCCTCCATCGCCGCGACCGCCGCGCGCAGGCGGGGGAGCAGGGCCGCCCGGAGGTCCGATGCCGTGTGGCGGCTGGTGTGGCTCACCACGCTCGCCACGCACGCCACCCGGCCGGTGCCGGGGTCCCGTACCGGGACGGAGACCGCCAGCAGGCCCGGCTCGATCAACTGGTCGTCCAGTGCCCAGCCGTCGGCCGCCGCCTTCGCCGTACGCAGGTCGAAGTCCTCGTCGGGGGCGGTGCGTTCGCGAGGCGGTACGGCCGGGAAGGAGCGGTCCTCCGGGTCCGCGGCCCGGCGTTCGTGCCAGCGGCGCCAGTCCGGCTCCGTCCACTCGGTGGCGAAGAGCGGGCCCGGGGCGGTGCGTTCAACGGGGAGCAGGTCGCCGATGCGGAAGCTGAGGGACATCGCGCGGCGGCGGGTGGCCTGGTGGATGAAGCGGATGCCGTCCCGGTCGCCGACCGCCAGCGACACCGACTCGTCCAGTTCGTCGGCCAGGGCGTCGGCGCGGGCGGAGAGCAGGGCGGGGAGGCGGAGGGCGGCGAGGTAGGCGTTGCCCAGTTCCATCAGGCGGGGGGCGAGGGTCACGTCGCGGCCGTCCAGGCGGACGTATCCCATGCGGGCGAGCGTCGCCGTGAGGCGGTCGACCGTGGAGCGGGCCAGGCCGGTGGTCTTCTCCAGGCCACTGAGGCTGAGGGTCCCGTCGTCCGCCTCGGTCAGCCGGCGGAGTACGGCGATGCCTCGCAGCAGGGGTGCGACCGCCTCGGCCGGCACATCCGCGTCCGGCGCGGCGGCGGCTCCGGCGAGGGCGGCGTCGTTCGTGGGGCTGGCGGGCATCGACTGACTCTCCGGTGCGGTGATCACGGCAGGCGTGGCCTACGGTAGCCCCGCCCCGCTCCGGCGCTGTCCGCTCTTCCGGGTCCGGTGCCGAGCCGGTGCCGTTCCCTCTTCCGGGCCCGGTGGCGAGCCGGTGGGCGTCCGGTGCCGCTCGTCCCTCCCGGTGCGGTGCCGAGCCGGCGGGCATCCGGTGCTTCCCATTCCCCCGGGCCGGTGCCGAACCGGCGGGGCGTCCGAGGCTGCCTGTTCCTCCCGGTGCGGTGCCGAACCGGCCGGCACCCGGTGCTTCCCGCTTCCCCGGGCGCCGCGGTCCGGGCCGTCAGCCACGGGTGACCCGTACCCGGACGTCCCCCTTCGAGTCCGCCTCCGACACCTTGACCGTGATGTTCCGGCGGGGGTCCTTGAAGGTCTCGCCCGGGGTGAAGGCGGCGTCCGAGAGTTCGGCGTGGACGTTCGGGCTGCGGGTGCAGCCGCCGCTGTCGCGGAGGGAGTCGTAGACCCGTACCGGGCCCATTCCGGTGTCCACGTCCGCGTCGACCTTGTAGATCAGCACGCCGGGGCGGCACACGGTCGCGTCGTTGCCCTCGCGGGTGCGCAGTTCGACGGCGTAGCCGGACCTGCTGTTCAGCGGGAGGACCACCAGCTTGTCGCCGCCCTTGCGGGCCAGCGGCGTCAGCGTGTACTCCGTCGTCCCCGGCGCGGAGGCGCAGTGCACCTGGGACGCGTCGAGCCAGCCCAGCTTCCACTTGTGCCAGCCGAGGAGGTCGTTGTTGGCGCCCCAGTCCTCGCTCATGATGTCCCAGTGGCCGACGGCTCCGCCGCCTTCCTGGGTGTAGAGGTCCGGCAGGCCGAAGACGTGGCCGTTCTCGTGGGGGAGTACGCGGAAGCCGGTCTCGTCGTAGGAGCCGGAGCCGTCGTCCTGGCGGGAGTAGATGAAGGAGGCGTTGGCGACCGGGACGCCGTCGGCGACCGGGGCCTCCTGGTTGCCGGCGAAGGTCACGGACAGGACCGTGTCCAGGGCGGAGGGGCCCGCGTTCGGGGTGACCAGGACGTTCAGGAGGTCGTACGACCGGAAGTCGACCTTCGCGTCGGCCGCCGCCACCAGGTCCTGGACCAGTTTGCGGTAGCCGGGCTCGAACGGGGCGCCGCGTTCTATGCCGTACTCGGCGAAGGACTTCGGCATCCGGAGCCAGTCCCGGACCGGGGTTTCCGGGCGGTAGTCGAGGCGGCCGTAGCTGCTGGTGCGGAACCACTTCTCGGTCTGCGGGAAGAACTCCGCGTACCGGTCGAGCGCCTTGCCCTCGCCGGGCGCGTCGGAGAAGTCGACCATCAGGTTGAGGGCGCGGACGGTGCCGGTCGAGCGGGCGTAGCCGGTGGAGGTCGGCACGCCCTCGGACATCTGGATCTCGGGGCCGCCGCTGATCATGCAGGGACCGTGCGCGGAGGAGCGGGAGAGGACGGCGGGGCCGGGGCCCGCGGTCGAGGTGCCGGGCGCGAGCCGGCCGGTGCCCGCGGAGGTGCTGAGCGCGAGGGTCAGGACGGCGACGGTCCCGATCGCGGCCAGGCGGCGCGGGCGTATGCGGCGGCTCGGCGGCTGCACCTGCGGCTGCATGCGGACCTCCCCGGCCACGGCAGCCGTCCGGCACCGACTGCACCCTGCGCTCACCCTGTGCCGAGGGGTGCGCGGGCGCGCGCTGGAGCAGCCGATCGTGGGTTTCTCACCGGTAGCCGCCGACCGGGGGACGGGCCGGAGAGGCATGTGACCCAGGTCACGGAAAGTTCTTGGGGAGTGGGGAAATAACTGGGGATCGTTTCCCCGTTTAGACCTGTGTCCGAGCGAAACGGGGATTGCTTCCCCGGATCGCGACCCCAGTCGTCACATCCGTGACAGACACCCTCACAGACACCAAGGAGTGCGCCGTGCAGACCGCGACCGCAACCCTCGAGCAGCGCAGGACGCCGCGGCCTCGTGCCGACGCCCTGCGCAATCGGGAGCGGATCGTCACCGCCGCCCGGGAGATGTTCGTCGAGCACGGCCCCGAGGTGCCGCTCGACGACGTCGCCCGCCGGGCCGGCGTCGGCAACGCCACGGTGTACCGCAACTTCCCCGACCGAGACGCCCTCGTCCGCGAGGTCGTCTGCTCGGTCATGGACCGCACGGCACGGGCGGCCGAACTGGCCCTCGCCGAGACCGGTGACGCGTTCGAGGCGCTGGAGCGTTTCGTGCACGCCTCCGCCGACGAGCGGATCAGCGCCCTGTGCCCCATGGTGTCCAGCACGTTCGACCAGCACCACCCCGACCTGGAAGCGGCGCGCGAACGGGTCGAACGACTCGTCGCCGAGGTCATGGACCGGGCGAAGGCGGCCGGTCAGCTCCGTGATGACGTGGGCGTGGGCGATCTGATGATCGCCGCGGCCCAGCTCAGCCGGCCCCCGGCCGGTACGGGGTGCGTGAGCGCCGACCGGTTCGTCCATCGCCATCTGCAGCTGTTCCTGGACGGGCTGCGGGCTCCCGCCCGTTCCGCCCTGCCGGGTGCTGCCGTGACCGTGGAGGATCTGCGCCGGCCCTGCGACCAGTAGTTGCACCACCAGTAGTCACACCCCGGCAGTCACGTCACCAGTAGTTGCATCCCGGCAGTCACGTCACAAGTAGTTACACCCCGGCAGTCACGTCACAAGTAGTCACACCCCAGCGGTCACGTCGCCAGTGGTCATGTCACCGGTGGCTCCGTCGTCGGCAGTCACGTCGCCAGTAGCTCCGTGACTCCTGACCGTCCGATCGAAGGACGGCGGCCCGCGATGGCCGTCGCCCGGAACCAGTCGTCCCTTTGCTCAGCTTTTTCCGTCACGAAGTCCCGAAGTGGGTATCCCCATGTCTCAAGCAGCCGTCAAGGCTTCCGGCGTCACCGACGCCCCGGACGCCGGTCGCTGGAAAGCGCTGGTCTTCATCGCGCTCGCCCAGCTGATGGTCGTCCTCGACGCCACCATCGTGAACATCGCCCTGCCCTCCGCGCAGCAGGACCTCGGCATCTCCGACGGCAACCGGCAGTGGGTCGTCACGGCCTACGCCCTCGCCTTCGGCGGCCTGCTGCTGTTCGGCGGCCGGATAGCCGACCTGTGGGGCCGCAAGCGCACCTTCGTCCTCGGCCTGACCGGCTTCGCCGTCGCCTCGGCGCTCGGTGGCGCGGCCACCAACGAGGCGATGATGTTCGGCTCCCGCGCCCTCCAGGGCGTCTTCGGCGCGCTGCTCGCGCCCGCCGCGCTCTCCCTGCTCGCCGTGATGTTCACGGACGCCAAGGAACGCGCCAAGGCCTTCGGTATCTACGGTGCGATCGCCGGTGGCGGTGGTGCCGTGGGTCTGATCCTCGGTGGCTTCCTCACCGAGTACCTGAACTGGCGCTGGACGTTCTTCGTCAACATCCCGTTCGCGATCGTCGCCGCCGCCGGTGCCTACCTCGTCATCCGTGAGCCGAAGGGCGGCCGCAACCGCTCGCCGCTCGACATTCCCGGCGTGATCCTGTCCACCCTCGGCCTGGTCGCGCTCGTCTACGGCTTCACCCGCGCCGAGTCCGAGGGCTGGAGCGACGCGGTGACGGTCGGCATGTTCGTCGGCGCCGCCGTGCTGCTTCTCGCCTTCGTGCTGGTCGAGTCGAGGGTCAGGGCCCCGCTGCTGCCGCTGCGCGTGATCACCGAGCGCAACCGGGGCGGGATCTACCTCTCGCTGGGCCTGGCGATCATCGCGATGTTCGGCCTGTTCCTCTTCCTGACCTACTACCTCCAGATCGTGCAGGGCTACTCGCCGGTCAAGACCGGCTTCGCCTTCCTGCCGATGATCGCGGGCATGATCACGGGCTCCACGCAGATCGGCGCCCGGCTGATGACCCGGGTCGCGCCCCGGCTGCTGATGGGCCCCGGCTTCCTGGTCGCCGCGGTCGGCATGCTGTTCCTGACCCAGTTGGAGCTCAACACCTCGTACGCCGGTGTGCTGCTGCCCGGCATGCTGCTGCTCGGCCTCGGCATGGGTACGGCGTTCATGCCGGCCATGTCCATGGCCACCATGGGCGTGGAGCCGCGGGACGCCGGTGTCGCCTCCGCGATGGTCAACACCTCGCAGCAGGTGGGTGGCGCGATCGGTACGGCGCTGCTGAACACGATCGCCGCCTCGGCCACCACGTCCTACATCGCCGACCACATCGCCGGCGCGGGCTCCCGGTCCCAGCAGCGGCTGGTCCAGCTGAAGGGCCAGGTGCAGGGCTACACCAGCGCCATCTGGGTCGCCGTCGGCATCCTGGTCGTAGCGGCCACGATCGCCCTGACCTTCGTGAACGCCGGCCGCCCGGGCGGCAGCACGGTCACCGGTTCCGGTACGGGCGACGCGGTCGAGGGCGAGCTGCCGGTGCCGGTCGTCGCCCACTGACACCGGGCCCGGTACGTACCCGCTCGGGCCCCTGTTCCACCCGTGCGTACGAGGAGGGGACGCCCCGTACGCACGGTCCCCCGGACCTGTCCCGGCTGCCCCGGCCGCGCGCTCAGCGCAGCCAGGGCAGGTCCGCACCCGCTTCGCTCGGCTGAAGTCCCTCGGCGACGATCCTCATGATCTCGCCGAGGGACTTCTGCTGTTCCGGCGTGAGCCGCTCGAAGACCGCCTGGCGTACGGCGTTCACATGGCCCGGCGCGGTCCGGCGCAGCACCTCGTACCCGTCGTCGGTGAGGATGGCGAACTGGCCGCGTTTGTCGGAGGGGCAGTCCTCGCGGCGGACCCAGCCGTTCTTCTCCAGGCGGGCCACCGCGTGCGAGAGCCGGGAGCGGGTGATCTTCGCGTACTTGGCCAGCTCCGTCATCCGCAGCCGCCGGCGCGGTGACTCGGCCAGCTTGACCAGCAGGCCGTAGTAGACGTGCGGCATGCCCGCGTCGCGCTGGAGCTGCCGGTCGAGGTGGTCCTCCAGGAGAGTGGCGGCCTCGATGTAGGAGCGCCAGACGAACTGCTCCTCGGCCGTGAGCCAGCGGGTTCCGCCGGACGGGTCGGGCGAGCCGTACTCGTCGTGCTCGTCGGAGGGGGCCGGGACGGGTGCCGTGTTCATGTGTCCCACTGTACGAAACGACTCCTTGAACATTAAACAAACTGGGCGTAGATTGGCCGCATAGAAATTGAGAGTTCAAGTATTGGAGTCGCAGACATGACCGCCGCCGCCACGCGGGAGCGCATGCCCGCCCTCTATCTCAGCCACGGCGCCCCGCCGCTCGCCGACGACCCCGTCTGGCCCGGCGAACTCGCCGCCTGGTCCGCCGCCCTGCCCCGGCCCAAGGCGGTCCTGGTCGTCTCCGCGCACTGGGAGGAGGCCCCGCTCGCCCTCGGCGCCACCCGGACCGTCCCCCTGGTCTACGACTTCTGGGGCTTCCCGGAGCACTACTACCGCGTGCGTTACGAGGCCCCCGGGGCCCCGGCGCTCGCCGAGTCCGTGCGCAAGCTGCTGCGCACTCCCGGCACGCCCGTGCAGGACGTTCCCGACCGCGGCCTCGATCACGGCGCCTACGTGCCGCTGGTGGAGATGTACCCGGGTGCCGACATCCCGGTCCTCCAGGTCTCCATGCCGACCCTCGATCCGGCGCGGCTCATGGAGACCGGCCGCCGACTCGCGCCGCTGCGCGACGAGGGCGTGCTGATCATCGGCTCCGGCTTCTTCACCCACAACCTCGCCGCGCTGCGCCAGGGCGGCATCCCCTCCTGGTCGGCGGAGTTCGACGACTGGGGCCGGCGCGCGCTGGAGGGCGGCGACGTGGACGGGCTGCTCGACTTCGCCCGCAAGTCCCCGGCGGGGCGGCTCGCCCATCCGCGCACCGAGCACTTCGCTCCCCTGTTCGTGACGATGGGCGCGGCGGACGCGGCCGGCGAGCTGGATCTGCGGCGGTCCGTGATCGACGGCTTCTGGATGGGGCTGGCCAAGCGGTCGGTGCAGTTCGGCTGACCGTGAGGGCGCCGGCCCCGCGGCTACAGCGGCTTCTCGTACCAGGCCACGTCCCAGTACCGTCCGAACTTGCGGCCCACCTCGCGGTACGTGCCGACGTGCCGGAAACCGAAGCGCGCGTGCAGCCGGGCCGAGGCCTCGTTGGGCTGGGCGATGCCCGCGTAGGCGCGGTGCAGGTCCTCGCCGGCCAGGGCGTCGAAGAGGGAAGTGTAGAGGAGTGAGCCGATGCCGCGGCCGCCGGCCCGCGGAGCGACGTAGACCGTGGTCTCCACCGAGGTCCCGTAGGCGGGCTTCGCGCGATAGGGGCTGGACGTGGCGTACCCCAGAATCTCCTGCGAGTCCGCGTCCGTGGCAACCCTCAGCCGGTACGGGCCGTCTTCAGGGTGGGAGAGCAGCCAAGGGCGGCGCTCCTCCGGAGTGAACGGCTCGGTGTCGAACGTGATGGGCGTCTCACACACGTAGTGGTTGTAGAGGTCGGTGAGGACCTTGAGATCGTCCTCGGCTCCCGGTCTGACCTGGACCTCCGCGGCTCCCGACGGCATCGCCCCTCCTCGTGTGGTGGCACAGGGTACTGCATGATCAGAAAAATCGAGGGTCGGGTTGGGAATTCTGTCCGGATTCCAGTCGTTGTTTCCATCAGATGCAGGGCACCCGAGGAGAGTCCCGAGAGAAACCGGACCCGGCCGCAAGGCGCCCGAACGTCCACCGCACCGCCCGCTGAACCACCATCGCAAGGGAGCACGCATGGCAACCCGTGCCGTCGCCCGTCGTAAGTCCGCCACCGGCGAGACCTCCGGCGCGGCAACCAGCGTCCGCGCCAACGGCGGAGAGCTCGCCGACCGCGATCTGGTCGGCATGTACCTCGACGAGATCGCCCGGACACCGCTGCTCGACGCCGCCAAGGAGGTCGAGCTGTCCCAGACCATCGAGGCGGGTGTGTTCGCGCGGCAGGTCCTCGAAGGCTACGAGGAGACCGGGGCGGACGCCACCCGTGACGAGCTTCAGGCCCTGATCGACGAGAGCGAGCGGGCGAAGGACGTCTTCATCCGCTCCAACCTCCGCCTGGTCGTCGCGGTCGCCCGCCGCTACCCGCGCAGCGGTCTGCCGCTCCTCGACCTGATCCAGGAGGGCAACGCCGGCCTGGTCCGCGCGGTCGAGAAGTTCGACTACCGCAAGGGCTTCAAGTTCTCGACGTACGCGACCTGGTGGATCCGCCAGGCCATCACCCGGTCCATCGCCGACCAGTCGCGCACCATCCGCCTGCCCGTCCACCTGGTGGAGGAGCTGGGGCGGATCCGGCGCGTGCAGCGCGAGTTCAACCGCGAGCACGGCCGCGAGCCGGAGCCCGCCGAGATCGCGGCGGAGCTGGGCTCGACACCGGAGCGCGTCACCGACGTGCTCGACTGGGCCCGCGACCCGGTCTCGCTGAACATGTCGGTGGACGACGAGGGTGAGACCCAGTTCGGCGACCTGCTCGAGGACACCTCGGCCGTGTCGCCCGAGCAGTCGGTGCTGACGCTGCTGCGCAGCGAGGAGCTCGACGACCTCATCGGCCGCCTCGACCCGCGCACGGCCTCCATCATCAAGATGCGGTACGGCATCGACGACGGCCGCGAGCGTACGCTGACCGAGGTCGGCAAGGAGCACGGCCTCACGCGCGAGCGCATCCGCCAGATCGAGAAGCACGCGCTGCTGGAGCTGAAGAAGCTGGCACGTTCCACCGGCTTCGAGGCGGCGGCGTAGCTCTGCCGGGGACGGCGGCCGGACGTGCGGGCCGGCCGCCGCGTGACGCGGGGGCGTGACGTGGCGGGTGGGGCGTACGCCGGTGACTGATCCCGGCGCGAACATGGCCGTACAACGCTGCTTCAACCCGTCGGCGCCCGGGAACAAGAACTGCGGGCCCGCTCGTCCGGCCTTGGACGACGGCCCCCACCCCGCTCCACCGAAGCCCCGGATCAGCGCACCGCCGGCACGGCGACACCGGGCCGGCGCAGCGCGCACACCGACACCGCGGCACCACTGGACCACGTCCCGACGCACTCCCCCCGGCGCCGGGACTTCCCGAGCCGGGCTCGGCGCCCCCTCCCCCCGGGGCGCCGCAGCCCGGCTCTTCCCATGGCTGGGGGGCGGGGCACCCCGAACCTGAACCCCGGGGTGGCCCGCCGAATGGCAGATTCTGCCACAGCGGCATAGCCTGCCGAAGTGAGCAGCACCGTCCCAGCAGTTCCCGACCCCGGACCGGGGCCGGTCTCCCTGACCGAGCGGCGCAAGGCCGAGACCCGGATGGAGATCGCCCGGGCGGCGGCCCGCCTCTTCGTCGGCCAAGGCCTGCGGGCCACCCGGGCCGAGGACATCGCCAGGGCCGCCGGTGTAGCCCCGCGCACCTTCTACCGCTACTTCGCCGCCAAGGAGGAGGCGGTCGCCCCGCTGTACGCCCTGGGCGCCGAGCGGTGGGTGCGGGCGGTGCGCGAGGCCCCGGCCGGACTGTCCCCGCCCGAGGCACTGGAACACGCCGTGCGGCACACGCTGACCCCGGGCGCCGGTGTCTCGGCGTCCTCGTGGGAGTGGGCCCGCACCCTCATCCGCCTGGCCGAGAGCAGTCCGGCGCTGGGCAAGGTGTGGGCGGAGGTCTGCCACTCCACGGAGCGGGGGCTCGTCGAGGCGCTGGCCGCGCGGATGTCCGGGGGCGACGACAACGTTGCCGTCGGGCTGGCCGCCTCTCCCCGGCTGCACTTCGCGGCCGCCGTGGCGGGTGCGGCCGTGCGCGTCGCGGCGGAGTACTGGGCGTCGTCCTCCCAGCCGGCCGGCAGCCCACTGGACCAGGCTCTGCTGAACATGGAGGCGCTGCGGCGCTTCGACTGGGGGGACGGGCCGGGATGAGGTCCGGCCGGCGGGTACGAGGCGAGGCCTGGGCGGCGGGTTCGGAGCGGGGCCCGGAGAGAGTCGGGGAGTGCCGGGAAGGGTCGGCGAGCCCCGGGGAGAGTCGGGGAGAGCCGGGAGAGGCCCCGGTGGGCGGTGGTGTGCCGGTCAGTCGTCCTGGGCCGCCCGTCCCAGCCGCGCCCCGAGGTCCCGTACGCACTCCACCAGCTCCGCCGGTTCCCGGACCCGGAACTCCACCCCGGCCGTCGCCAGCCGTGCCGCCATCCACTCGACCGGGTCGGACACGGTCGCGCGCAGCACGCACGAGGTGCCGCCGTCCACCGCGTCGGGCGCTCCCATCCAGGGCGGCAGCAGCGCCGCGACGGCCTCGGCGGGCGCGTGGAAGACGACCACGATCTCGTAGGAGTCGTTCCGGCGGTGTATCGAGCGCCGCAGGAATTCGGCCGCGTCGCCGGTCGGCAGCTCGCGCGGAGCGAACCGCGCTCCCGTGGCGAAGGGCTCGCTCACCCGGTCGACCCGGAAGGTCCGCCAGTCCTCCCGGTCGAGGTCGTAGGCGACCAGGTACCAGCGCCGCCCCGTCGACACCAGCCGGTACGGCTCCGTCACCCGCCGCGACTCGGTGCCGTCCCCCGCGCGGTAGGCGAACCGCAGCCGTTCCCGTCCGGCCACCGTCGAGGCCATCACGGTCAGCGTCCCGGGCGCGATGCTCGGCCCGTCCCCGCTGGTCAGCGGCGTGGTCGCGGACTGGAGCGTGGCGACACGGTGCCGCAGCCGGGACGGCAGCACCTGCTCCAGCTTGGCCAGGGCCCGCACCGACGCCTCGTCCAGACCCGCGACCGCGTGCCCGGCGCCGGCCCGCAGCCCGACCGCGATGGCCACCGCCTCCTCGTCGTCGAGGACGAGCGGCGGCATCGCCTTGCCGGCCACCAGCCGGTAGCCGCCGTCGGAGCCCATCGTGGCCCGCACCGGGTAACCCAGCTCGCGCAGGCGGTCGATGTCCCGCCGCACCGTGCGCCGGGAGACCCCGAGCCGGTCGGCCAGCTCGCCGCCGGGCCATTCGCGGGGCGTCTGGAGGAGGGAGAGGAGCGTCAGCAGCCGGGCGGGAGTGTCGGTCGTCATGGATCCGAGGATGCCGTACCTCTAGGACATGATCCGTCCTACTGGCTCCGTAGGTTCCTCGCATGACCTTCACGCACACCCCGGACCCGGCTCCCGTCCCGCCCGCGGCGGGCGACCGCCGTCGCTGGTTCGCCCTGGCGATCGTGATGACCGCCGCCTTCATGGACCTGGTGGACGTCACCATCGTCAACATCGCCATCCCCTCGATCCAGAAGGACGAGGGCGCCTCCTTCAGCCAGATCCAATGGATCACCGCCGGCTACGCCCTGGCCTTCGCGGCGGGCCTGATCACCGGTGGGCGGCTCGGCGACATCCACGGCCGCAAACGGGTCTTCCTGGTCGGCGTCGGCGGTTTCACCCTGGCGTCCGCGTTGTGCGGCCTCGCGGCGAATCCGGAGATGCTGGTGGCCTCCCGCATCCTCCAGGGCGGCATGGCGGCGCTGATGGTGCCGCAGGTGCTGTCGATCGTGCACGCCACCTTCCCGGCGCACGAACGCGGCAAGGTCTTCGGGCTGTTCGGCGCGATCGTCGGACTGGGCGCCGTCTCGGGTCCGCTGCTGGGCGCGCTGCTCACCGAGGGGAACCTCTTCGGGCTCGAATGGCGGCCCGTCTTCCTCATCAACCTGCCGGTCGGCATCGCGGGCCTCGTCCTCGGGAGCCGCTTCATCACGGAGTCCAAGGCGCCGCGCGCCCTCAAGCTCGACCTCGTCGGGGTCGCGCTGGTCACCCTCGGCCTGCTGATGCTGATCTACCCGCTCACCCGGGGGCGCGAGCTGGGCTGGCCGCTGTGGGGGTACCTCTCGATGGCCGGTTCGCTCCTGGTCCTCGCGGTCCTGGTGGCCTTCGAGCGGCGCAAGAGCGCGCGGGACGGCTCGCCGCTGGTGGAGCTGTCGCTGTTCAGGGTGAAGAGCTTCGCCGCGGGCATCGCCGTGCAGACCGTGTTCGGGGTCGGCCTCGGCGTCTTCTTCCTGGTGTGGACGCTGTACATGCAGGTGGGGCTCGGCTGGAGCCCGCTGCGGGCCGGCCTGACCGGCGTACCGTTCTCGATCGCCGTGTCCGCGGCGGCCGGACTGTCGGTGCAGAAGCTGGTCCCGCGCTTCGGGCGCAAGGTGCTCCAGGCGGGCGCGCTGGTGATGGCGGCCGGAGTGCTCCTCTACATCTGGGAGTCGGAGCACTACGGGCTCGCCGTCACGTCCTGGCAGATGGCGCTGCCGCTGGCCGTGATGGGTCTCGGCATGGGGCTGATCGTCGCGCCGCTGACGGACGCGGTGCTCTCCGAGGTGCCGCGCGAGCACGCCGGTGCGGCGTCCGGGCTCATCAACACCGTGCAGCAGATGGGCAACGCGCTCGGCCTCGGGCTGGTGTCGGTGGTCTTCTTCGGCACCATGAGCGACCGTCTCATCCCCGCCCGCATCGGCCCGGCCTACGCGGACGCCTTCCAGAACGCGCTGGGATGGGTGGCCGTGTTGATGGGCGTCATCTTCCTGCTGATGTTCGCGCTGCCCGGGCGGCCGGCCCAGCACGTGGAAGGGGGCCAGGGGGAGGACCGGGCGGAGGGGCGGGAGCCCGCGCTGGTCTGAGACCGCGGCACGGGAAGCAGGGGGGCGGGGGGGGGGCCCCGGGGGGGGGCCCCCCCCCCCCCGGGGCCCCCCCCCCCCGGGGCCGCCCCCGGGGGGGGGAAAACCCCCAGCCCCCCCCCCGCCCACCCGCTCCGAGCGGGGGCGGGGGGGGGGGGGGGGGGGGGCGGGGGGGGGGGTCGGGGCGGCGGGGTTGGGGGGGGGGGGGGGCGGCCCGGGGGGGGCCGCCCCCGCCCCTCGTCGGTCCCCACCGAAGCGTGGCCGTCCCGGGGCTGAGGAACACGCCGATGCCGACCAGGCGACCAGCTTCTCGTCGCTGTCGCTGTCGCTGTCGCTGTCGCTGTCCTTGTCGGGGCAGTGGACGACGAGGACGACGTCGTCGGTGCCCGATGCCCGATGCCCGATGCCCGTTCGTGTCTGTTTGGGTCCGGATGCTTCTGGTTCTGGTTTACATATCGGAAAACCGGGCGTAGCCTCCCGATAGAAACCACAGGTTCGGGCACAGGTCGGAGGTGAACGGTCATGTACGCACCGGAGCGGCAGCAGGAGATCCTTCGGCTGGCCCGGGACGGCGGCCGGGTGGACGTGGTGTCGCTGGCCGAGGAGTTCCAGGTGACGGCGGAGACCATCCGCCGCGACCTCAAGGCGCTCGACCGCGCCGGTCTGCTCCGCCGGGTGCACGGCGGCGCGATTCCCGCCGGGCGGCTCGACTTCGAACCGGACCTCGCCGAGCGCGAGTCCACGGCCGCCGACGAGAAGGACCGGATCGCCAGGGCGGCCCTCGCGGAACTGCCGGCCGAGGGCACGATGATCCTCGACGCCGGGTCCACGGTGGCCCGCATGGCCGCGGCCATCCCGCCCGAGGCCTCGCTGACCGTGGTCACCCACAGCCTGCCCATCGCGGCCCGCCTCGCCGACCACCCCGGCATCCAGCTCCACCTGGTCGGAGGGCGCGTGCGGAACCGTACGCGCGCCGCCGTGGACGCCTGGGCGCTGCGCGCGTACGGCGAGATCCGCGCCGACGTGGCCGTGGTGGCGGCCAACGGCTTCTCCGTGGAGCACGGGCTGACCACCCCCGACCTCGCCGAGGCCGCCGTCAAGCGGGCCGCCCTTACCGCCGCCCGGCGCGTGGTGCTGCTCGCCGACTCCTCCAAGTACGCCCAGGAGCACTTCGCCCGCTTCGGTGCCCTGAGCGACGTGGACCTGCTGATCACCGACGACGGGCTGAGCCCCGAGGACGCCAACGCCATCGAGCGCGCCGGCACGGAAGTAGTACGCGCATGATCCTGACCGTCACCCCCAACCCGTCGCTGGACCGCACCTACGAGGTGCCCTCCCTCGACCGCGGCGAGGTCGTACGCGCCACCGGCGAGCGGGTCGACCCCGGCGGCAAGGGCGTGAACGTCTCGCGCGCGGTGACGGCGGCCGGGCAGCGCACCGTCGCGGTGCTGCCGCTGGGCGGAGCCCCGGGCGCCCTCGTCGCCGACCTGCTCGACGCGCAGGGCATCGAGGTCGCGCGGGTGCCGATCACCGGGCCCACCCGCTCCAACATCGCGCTCGCCGAGGCCGACGGCGTACTGACGAAGATCAACGCACCGGGCCCCGAACTGTCCCCCGCCGAACGGGAACTGCTGCTGGAGACCGTACGGCGGCAGTCGCCCGGCGCGGACTGGATCGCCTGCTGCGGCAGCCTGCCCCGCGGCCTCGCCCCGTCCTGGTACGCCGACCTGGTCGCCCGGGCGCACGCCGCCGGTGTCCGCATCGCCCTCGACACCTCCGGGCCCGCCCTGCTCCAGGCCCTGCGCGAGCGGCCCGACGTGGTCAAGCCGAACGCCGAGGAGCTCGCGGAGGCCGTCGGGCGTCCCCTGGCCACGGTCGGCGACGCCGTGAAGGCCGCGGAGGAACTGCGGGAGCTGGGCGCCCGGTCCGTACTCGCCAGCCTGGGCGCCGACGGGCAGCTGCTCGTGGACGACGCGGGCACCTGGTTCGGCGGCGCCCGCGTGGACGCCGTACGCAGCAACGTCGGCGCCGGGGACTCCTCCCTCGCCGGCTTCCTCGTCGCCGGCGGGTCCGGTCCCGGCGCCCTGGCCTCCGCCGTCGCGCACGGCGCCGCCGCCGTCCAGTTGCCCGGCAGCGTGATGCCGACGCCGTCCGACCTGGACCCGGGTGCCGTGACGGTCACGGCAGAGGTGCCCGTGGACCGCGCACTGAGGGAGCCGGTGTCATGACCTCCCGCCCTGCCCCCGTCCCTCTCCCCGCCCTTCCCTCCGCACCTCTCCCCGCGTCCCTCCCCGGGGCCGCCCCCAGCCCCCACCGCAGTGCCCCCGTCCCCCTCCCCGCCCCCGCCCCTCACCCCACGTACCGGGCGATACGCGAGCTAAGGAGCCCGCGATGAGCGACATGATCACCGCGGACCTGGTCGACCTCGACCTGTCCGCCGACACGAAGGAAGCGGCGGCGCGTGCCCTCGCGGAACGGATGGCGACCCTGGGCCGGGTGACCGACCTGGAGGGCTTCCTCGCCGACGTCGCCGCCCGCGAGGCCCAGATGCCGACCGGCCTGGACGGCGGCATCGGCATCCCGCACTGCCGCAGCGAGCACGTCACCGAGCCGACGCTCGCCTTCGGGCGCAGCGCGGCCGGCATCGACTTCGGGGCGGCGGACGGCCCGGCCGACCTGGTCTTCCTGATCGCCGCCCCGGCGGGCGCCGACGACGCCCATCTGACGATCCTCTCCTCACTGGCCCGGCAGTTGATGAACGCCGAGTTCACCGCCGCGCTGCGCTCGGTGGACGACGCGGCGGCCGCCGCCGCGCTGATCCGAGGGGAGGAGCCGGCCGGTGCCGAGGGCGGTTCCGCCGCCGGTGCCCAGGCCGGGTCCGAGGGTGGCCAGGACTCCGCGGCGGCCTCGGCGGCGGCCTCCGCCGAGGCCGCCACGGTCGGCACCGATGAGGGCACCAGGGTCGGCACCGGTGAGGGCGCCGCGGTCGGCACCGGTGCGACGCCGGAACCGACCGGGCGGGGCGCGGGGGAGCCGGCCGTGTCCGGGCGTCCGTTCCGGATCGTCGCCGTCACCTCCTGCCCCACCGGCATCGCGCACACCTACATGGCGGCCGAGTCGCTGGAGAACGCGGGCCGCGAGGAGGGCGTCGAAGTCGTCGTCGAGACCCAGGGATCGGCGGGCTTCACCCGACTCGACCCGGCGGTCATCGCGGCGGCGGACGGCGTGATCCTCGCCCACGACGTGGCCGTACGCGAGAAGGACCGCTTCGCCGGGAAGCCCACCGTCGACACCGGCGTCAAGGCGGCCATCAACCGGCCCGCCGAGCTGATCGGCGAGGTCCGGGAGAAGGCGGCCCGAGGTG
This sequence comes from Streptomyces sp. NPDC048392, assembly GCF_043200575.1. Taxonomy (NCBI): domain Bacteria; kingdom Bacillati; phylum Actinomycetota; class Actinomycetes; order Kitasatosporales; family Streptomycetaceae; genus Streptomyces; species Streptomyces sp. NPDC048392. The sequence continues at coordinate 67,934 of NZ_JBICYB010000028.1, read as the reverse complement.
AGGTCACGGCGGCCTCTTCCGACGGCCACGCCGGTACGACGCCCGTCGAGCGGGGCGGCGGATCCGGCGAGGGCTACGGCACCAAGCTGCGCACATGGCTGATGTCCGGCGTCAGTTACATGGTGCCGTTCGTCGCCGCGGGCGGCCTGCTGATCGCCCTGGGCTTCGCGATCGGCGGCTACGAGATCAACAAGGCGCCGTCCGTGATGGACCACTTCGTGTGGACCCAGGCGGACAGCTGGGCGGCGCTGCTGTTCCAGATCGGCGGCGTGTCCTTCGCCTTCCTCGTCCCGGTGCTGGCCGGCTACATCGCGTACGGCATGGCCGACCGGCCGGGTCTGGTCCCCGGCTTCGTCGGCGGCTCCATCGCCCTGACCATCAACGCCGGCTTCCTCGGCGGTCTGGCGGCCGGTCTGATCTCCGGTGCGGTGGTGCTGGCGATCCAGCGGGTCCGCATACCCACGGCGTTGCGCGGCATCATGCCGGTGGTGGTGATCCCGCTCGTCTCGGCGGCGATCGTCGGATTCCTGATGTTCGTCGTGATCGGCAAGCCCATCGCGTCCGCGCAGTCGGGAATGACCGACTGGCTCAACGGACTGTCCGGAGCCAACGCGGTCCTGCTCGGCGCGCTGCTCGGCCTGATGATGTGCTTCGACCTCGGCGGCCCGGTCAACAAGGTCGCCTACACCTTCGCCACCGCGGGCATCGCCGTCGCCAGCCCCAGCGACTCGGCGATGAAGATCATGGCCGCGGTCATGGCGGCCGGCATGGTCCCGCCGCTGGCGATGGCCCTGGCCACCACCGTGCGCGGCCGGCTCTTCAACGCCGCCGAACGCGAGAACGGCAAGGCCGCCTGGGTGCTGGGCGCCTCCTTCATCTCCGAGGGCGCGATCCCGTTCGCCGCGGCCGACCCGCTGCGCGTCATCCCCTCATCGATGGCGGGCGGCGCGGTCACCGGTGCCCTCTCGATGACCTTCGGCGCGACACTGCGCGCCCCGCACGGCGGCATCTTCGTGGTCCCGCTGATCGGCAACCCGCTGCTCTACCTGGTCGCCATCGCGGCCGGCGTCTGTGTCGCCACCGCCCTGGTCATCGTCCTCAAGGGGCTGCGCAAGCCGGTGCCGGGAACGACGGCCCAGGGACCCGGCGGGGGCACGGGCCCGGCGGCCCCGACGCCGGGGGCCAAGCGGCCGGTGGCCGCGTAAGGGGCTTCGAGCGCCGGGTGTCCGGGCCGGTCCCTCCTCCTCGGGAGGGGGCCCGGCCCGCCGCCCTACCCCTACGGGGAGACCCGCGCCGCCCGCCGCTCCATCGCCCGGCGGGCCGCGTCCTCGCTCGCGTACACCTCGCACATGTGCCGCCCGTCCGGCGTGGCCGTGTGCTCGACCTCCCACAGGGAGACCTCCGCGCCGTCGCGCAGCAGGAACGCGTGCTCGTAGAGCGAGAAGCCGATCCGGGCGCGGCCCGCACGGCTGGGACCGCCGAAGGCCTGGGTGATCTGGTGCGCGGACGCCGTCAACAGGAGGTCGGCGAGGTCGGCGCCGGGCCGGTCCGCGTTCTCCGCGCGGCGCAGCAGCCGGCGGGCGTGATCCGCCGAGGCGTCGGGGACGTAGGTGTGGCGCGGGGCGGGGACGGGCGACAGCTGCGCCTGCACCGGCAGTTCGAAGTCCGGGGTGTCGGGCGGCAGTGCGAGCCGGGAGCCGGCGGTGCGCAGCTCCTCCTCGTCCACGTAGACCTCGTGCTGCGGTTCGCTGCCCGGGGCGGTGTTGTGGACGAGCTCCCACAGGGTGAGGGCGGTGCCGTCGGCCAGCAGCCAGGTGTGCCGGTACGTCTCGCGGTGCAGTCCCGCGCTGTGGTGCGCGGAGTGCAGCGAACCGTCGTGCGCCAGCGCGCAGTCCAGGCGCCGTATCGTCTCGTCGGGCAGTTCGAACGAGTTCAGGGCGCGACCCAGCAGTCGCATGAGGTGCTCCTCCGGAGACTCGGGCGACTCGGGTGGTTCGTACGCTGCCGTCTCGTACGGAACGCTCAAGGTTTCTCCCGGCGTTGCTGCATGTCACCTTGTGGGTGCATACCGTAGCCCCTCGGTCGGACATCATGTCCGGGAACCGAGAAAACGTACGCACGAAAAACGCGCGGGCCGCGCGAAAAGTTCCCGCGTGGCCCTACGATCCGTCAAAATCCGCTGCTCGGACGGCGGTCGGCCGGTCAGGCCGCGCCGACCGCGACCCACTCGCCCCACGCCATGTTCCAGCCGTTGGGCCCGTCGTCCGGAGCGATCGTGTCGTCCGGCGAGTCCTTGACTCGCGACGCAGCCGCGTCAACCCGCCGTGGACGGCCCCCCGTACACCCCTCGGTACAGCCACCGGTGCGCGTCTGCGTGCACCTCTGTGTACGGCTGTGCCCGGGCACCTCCGTGTACGGCTGTCCGTACGGGCTCTCCGTGTGCCTGCCCGTGCGGCTGTCCGGACGGCGCTCCGTGCGCCTGCCCGTGCGGCTATCCGTACAGCTCTCCGTACGACGGCCAGGACCCGCCCGGGCCGTCCACCGGACCGGCGGCACGGACCGCGCGCACGATCGCGCGCGTCACCACGTCCGCGCCCGCCGCCAGCACCTCGTTCAGCGCGAGCGGCTGCCCCGAGTCGAGCGGACGCTCCCCGGTCGCCAGGGCGAACACCGTGTCCCCGTCGCTGAGCAGGTGCACCGGCCGTACGGCACGCGCGATGCCGTCGTGGGACGTGCCGGCCAGCTTCTGCGCCTGCGCCTTCGACAGATCCGCGTCGGTGGCCACCACCGCGAGCGTCGTGTTCAGCGGTGGCGGCGCGTTCCTCGCCGCGACCTCGGCCAGCCGCCGTCCCGCGGCCTCGTGGACGTCCCGCTCCGGATACTCCACCCGGCCGCCCCGGAACAACTCCCCGTACAGCACCCCCGTTTCCGGATCCGTCACCGACCCCGCCGCGTTGGCCACCACCAGCGCCGCCACCGTGATCCCCGAATCCAGTACGGTGCTCGCGGTGCCGACCCCGCCCTTCAGTGTGCCGACCACGGCTCCCGTGCCCGCCCCGACGCAGCCCTCGGCCACCTTGGCACGCGGCGTGCCGGCGTGGGCCGCCTCGGCCGCCGCGTAACCGGTGGCCGCGTCCGGCCTGGCCCGGAAGTCGCCCCCGCGCCCCAGGTCGAAGACGCAGGCCGCGGGCACCACCGGCACCACGTGCGCGGGGTCCGGACCGACGCGCACCCCGCGCCCCCGCTCCTCCAGCCAGGCCATCACCCCCGACGCAGCGTCGAGCCCGTAGGCACTGCCGCCGGTCAGCACCACCGCCTGGACCCTCTGCACCAGGTTGCGCGGATCGAGGGCATCGGTCTCCTTGGTGCCGGGGCCGCCACCGCGCACATCCACCCCGGCGACCGCCCCGCCTTCCGGCGCGAGCACCACCGTCGTCCCCGTGAGCCACCCGTTCCCGGTCCGCGTCGCATGGCCCACCAGCACCCCGGCGACGTCCGTCAAAGCGTCGACTGTCATACCGTCAGTCTCGTCCAACCACCGGCGCCGGCGGGGAAGTCACCGACGGCGCGGCGGGCGCGCCGGGCGTACCCGGCGGCCACGCGGTACAGGCGCCGCCGCGGTGGCCATCGGCGGTGCGGCCGGGCCCCAGGCCGTGGTTCAGGCCGCCGGTGCCGTCATCCTCCGCTCCCGTTCGGTGCGCCCGGCGGTCAGCGTCACCCCGGCCACCACGGCCAGCGCCGGCACGATCCCCGCCACGAGCACCGCCTTGTCCCCGAGGAAGGTGCAGCCGATCACCAGGAGCGCGGCCGTCGGCAGCACGAGTTGCTCGGCGATGCCCACCTTGAAGTGCCGTGCGTGCAGCGTCCACACCGTGAGCAGGAACACCGCCGTCGGCAGGGTCACCGCGGCGGACGCCGCGAGCGTCGAGATGTGCGCCTTGCCCACGGTCTGCTCCACCGCCACCTCCAGCCCCGCCCCGATCGCCGCAGCCGAGGCGAACACCAGGTAGTGGCCGTAACCCCACAGGAAGGACTGCCTGCTGGACCGCAGATAGCTGTGGACGGGGACCACGAAGTAGATCCACCAGGCCGCGAAGACGATCAGCAGCCCGCCGGCCGCGATCGGAAGCACCTCGCCCAGCGCGTCGTTCTCCTCGATGCCGGACTTCACCGCGACCGTGGCCGCGGCGATGGTCTCGCCGAGCACGATGATCGTGAACAGCCCGTACCGCTCGGAGATGTGGTGCGGGTGCCAGGACGACGAGTGCTTGCGCTCGGCGAACGCGGGCACGCACAGCTCCAGCACCACCATGACGAGGAACAGCCAGCCGCGGTCGCCCTCCGGCAGGAACAGCAGCCCCAGCCAGCCGACCTGGCAGAGCAGCACGCCACCGGCGTATCTCCGGGCCATGGTGCTCTCCGGTGGCGCGGCGGACCGCCCCGCCCTGAGCCACTGCGACGACAAGGCGACCCGCATGATCGCGTAACCGATGACGACCGCCAGCCAGTCGTGGTCCTCGAAGGCCCTGGAGACCCCGGCCGCCAGGACCAGCACTCCGGCGATCTGCACCAGCGTGACGACCCGGTAGAGGACGTCGTCGTTGTCGTACGCCGAGGCGAACCAGGCGAAGTTCATCCACGCCCACCAGATGGCGAAGAAGACCATCGCGTAGTTGAGGACACCCTCGCCGGCATGCCCCTCGGCCACGGAGTGCACCAGCTGGACGCCCGCCTGGGCGATGGCGACGACGAAGCACAGGTCGAAGAAGAGCTCCAGGGGCGTGGCGACGCGGTGCGGCTCGTGCCGGTGGCGGGCCTTCAGCCGGCGCACCGGGGGATGGCCGTCGGGCGGCGCGGAGGCCGCGCTTGCGGAGGAGGGACTGGACATCATGGCCCCCAGCACAGCAGAGACGGCGCGGATGTGCCTGCGGACCCCGCTGCGCGCCGGGACGAGCCGGCCGGACGGGACGTCGGCCGCGGGGCGGGCCGTACCCTGGAACCATGAGTACCGCCCCCGAACCCGAGCCCCGCGCGCCCAGGCCGGCGCTGGTCTTCGACGACCCGCTGGACCAGCAGACCTCGGACGACACCGACCGCGGCTGGGGCGAGCGGCCGGAAGGCGGCAGCGCGGCCGACCTGAAGCGCTTCCTCGACGAGAAGCCGCCCCACCACCTGTGAGCCGCGCGGGCCTTCGCCCGCCTCCCGGCCGCCCGCACAACGGCCGCCCGCGCCAGGGCCGCCCGCGCCAGGGCCGCCCGCGCCAGGGCCACTCGCGCTTCGGCCGCCCCCGCTACGAGCGGTCGGGCTTCGAGGGGCCGTGCCCCGAACCGCGCTGTGCGATCAGCGCGTCGCGGATCTCCTTGAGCACCTCCAGCTCGGAGACCTCGATGACCTCCCCGGCGCTCTCCTTCGCCTTGCGGCGGGCCTCCTGCCGGGCCAGGTACTTCGACATGGGCAGCACCATCAGGAAATAGACGACGGCCGCGGTGATCAGGAACGTGAGGGTCGCGCCCAGCACCGAGCCCCAGAGGATCCGCACGCCCGTCGCGCTGTCGCCGGTCCCCGTGCACCCGCCCTTCAGGCAGGAGCTGTAACTGTCCAGGCTCTGCGTACCGAACGCCCCGACCAGCGGGTTGATGACCCCCTCCACCACGGAGTTCACGATCTTGGTGAAGGCGGCGCCGATGACGACCGCCACCGCCAGGTCGATGACGTTTCCGCGCATCAGGAAGGCCTTGAAGCCCTGCCAGACGCTCGGCTCGCTCTTCTCGCTCACGGTGGGAGCACTCCTCGCTTGAACAGGTGTAGGAACCAAACGCTCCGCAACCTACGACAGCGTTGGGCCGCCCTGTCCAATCCGGTCCCTCGGTCGAGCGACTTGACGGGCTCAGCACAAGGTCACCGCCAACCGCGCCGTGGTACCCGCGCCGACCAGCCGGTGTGCGGTGGCGCGGGGCACCGACACGACGATCAGCGCCCCGCCCGCCGCCGGACCCTCCTCCACGGGCTCCGGCACCTTCGTCACCCGCACACCGCGCGCGACCACGGAGGCCTCGCCCGCACCGCCGTCCCCCGTCGCCACGACGTCGACCCGGTCTCCCGGCCTGAGCAGCCGCACCGTGGCCGCGTCGGCGATCCGCACCGGCGCCGCCACGAGCCGGGTGCCCTGCCGCTCACGCACCGGCTCGGCCACCGGATGCCCCCGCGCCCGCCCTGTGTCCTGCCCGCCTGCACCCGCATGCGGCCCCGCCGCCACCAGTGCGGCGGCGGTGACGGCGAGCCCGGCGGCCAGGGCACGCCGCCGGTGCCGCACGAGCCGGTGCAGCCGATGAACACCGCCGCGCACCCGCACCGGGGCGAAGGGCGGTACCTCACGGGTGGGCGGCGCGTCGGTGCCGGGCGGCAGCGGAGCGGGAAACGAGGCGGCGGAGGAGAGGACGGAGGAGGAGGGAGGGAGACCGGAGGAGAAAGGCTGGGCGGAGGAGAAAGGCTGGGCGGAAGAAGACGGGAAGGCGGAGGGAGAGCGCGGAGCGGGACGGAACACGGTGACCACCACCTGTGACGAGGGATCGGCTTGCGCTCCCACGATGAGGCTTTTCGCCGAGGCCCGCCGAGGCCCGTGGACCACCGACCGGTTGTGGACAACTCCCTCACCGGAACGCGCTGTTCCGGGCAACCGCCGAGCGCCAAGCGTCTACCGCGTACCGCCAACAGCCAACCGCGTACTGGCTACGGCTACGGCTACGGCAGCGCGATCCCCGGATCCATCCCGCCCAGCGCCGACCCGCACGGGCAGTCCCGTTCCCCGGTCGACGGCAGCGCGGCCACCGCGTCGGACAGGACCCCCCGCAGTCGGCCCACGTTCGCCGCGAACACCCGCAGCACCTCCTCGTGCGAGACGCCCTCGCCGCTCTCCGCACCGGCGTCGAGGTCGGTCACGAGGGTCAGGGAGGTGTAGCAGAGCTCCAGTTCACGGGCGAGTGCCGCCTCGGGGTGGCCGGTCATGCCCACCACCGACCAGCCCTGCGCCCGATGCCACAGGGACTCCGCGCGGGTGCCGAAGCGGGGTCCCTCGACCACGACCAGGGTGCCGCCGTCCACCGGCTCCCAGTCCCGGCCCCGGGCCGCCTTCAGCGCGGCGGCCCGCCCGGTGGGGCAGTACGGGTCGGCCAGCGAAACGTGCACCACGTTGGGCACCGCGCCGTCGGGCGTCGGCAGCCCGTCGAAGTAGGTCGAGGGGCGGGACTTCGTACGGTCGACGAACTGGTCAGGCACCAGCAGCGTGCCCGGTCCGTACTCGGGGCGCAGACCGCCGACCGCGCACGGGCCGAACACCTGGCGCGCGCCCACCGAGCGCAGCGCCCACAGATTGGCCCGGTAGTTGATCCGGTGCGGTGGCAGATGGTGGCCGCGACCGTGCCGGGGGAGGAAGGCGACCCGCCGGCCGGCGACCTCGCCGAGGAAGAGGGAGTCGCTGGGCGGCCCGTACGGGGTGTCCACCCGCACCTCGGTCACGTCGTCGAGGAAAGAGTAGAAACCGGAGCCGCCGATCACACCGATCTCGGCATTCACCTTGTTCGCCATGCCCGCACCCTAGCCGCCGGGTGCAACGCCGAGGACCCCGTCGTCGGGAGACGACAGGGTCCCGTAAGAAGTGGCGCCTTAGGCGGCGGCGGTGCTGGAGGACGAGCTGCCGGAGCTCGACGACGAGCCGGAGCCCGAGGAGGACGACGAGGACGACGAGGAACCCGAGTCCGAGGACGGCGAGGAATCCGCGGACGAGGAAGCCTTCGAGGACGACGGCGCGGGCGAGGTGCCCGACGAGCTGCCGCGGCTGTCGTTGCGGTAGAAGCCGGAGCCCTTGAAGACGATGCCGACGGCCGAGAACACCTTCTTCAGGCGGCCCTGGCAGTTCGGGCATTCGGTGAGGGCGTCGTCGGTGAACTTCTGCACCGCCTCGAGGCCCTCGCCGCACTCGGTGCACTGGTACTGGTACGTCGGCACTGTCTTCCTCCTGGCACTCTCACTCGATGAGTGCTAACGACGATCCATAGTGACCTATTCCGCGGGATCAGTCCACTGTGGCGGGCGCGCGGTGACCGACGCCACGTGCGACCGTACGGCCGTGCGGGCGGGGCGCGAGCCGCGAGCGCAGCGCCATCAGGACCGCCAGCGCGAGCACTGTGCCGCCCATCGGCACCAGGAATCCCGCGCCGTCCCCGTACCCGTCCTCCAGCTGCCCCGCGACGGTCACGGCCGCCGCCTGGCCCAGCGCGACGGCGCCGGTCAGCCAGGTGAAGGCCTCGGTGCGGGCACCGGCCGGGACCAGGCCCTCGACCAGTGTGTAGCCGGTGACGATGGCGGGCGCGATGCACATGCCGACGAGCAGGCCGAGGCCGGCCAGCACGAGCACCGAGTGCGCGGCCCACAGGCCGGACGCGGTCAGTGCGAGCGCGGTGTAACCGACCAGGAGGCGCTGTTGCGGGGCCGCCTTCCAGGCGATGGCGCCGCAGGCCAGGCCGGAGATCATGTTGCCCGCGGCGAAGACGCCGTAGAGGACGCCGTTCAGGCCGGGCTCGCCGATCGACTCGGTGAACGCCGCCAGCGACACCTGCATGCCGCCGAAGACGGAACCGATGCCGAGGAAGGCGACGATCAGGACGCGCACCCCGGGGACCCGCAGCGCGGAAACGCGCTCCACGCGCGCGTGGCCGCCGTCGGCGCCGCCGACCTTCGGCTGGGTGCTCTTCTGCGCGGCGAACAGCAGACCGCCCACCAGGGTGAGCGCGGCCTCCGTGACCAGGCCCGCGGCGGGGTCGACGGCCGTGCACAGGGCGGTCGCCACCAGGGGGCCGAGGACGAAGGTCAGTTCGTCGGTGACGGACTCGAAGGCCGCCGCCGTGCTCATCAGGGGGGAGCCCTTGAGCCGCACGGCCCAGCGGGCCCGCACCATGGGCCCCACCTGCGGTACCGAGGCGCCGGCGGGTACGGCCGCCAGGAACAGCGCCCACAGGGGCGCGTCCGCGAGCGCGAGGACGGTCAGGGTCAGTCCGGACGCCGCGTGCACGAGCACACCGGGCAGCAGGACGGCGCGCTGCCCGTAGCGGTCGGCGAGCCGGCCGCTGTAGGGGGCGAACACGGCCATCGAGACGCCGGTGACGGCCGCGGCGGCGCCCGCGACGCCGTAGGAGCCGGTGGTGTGCTGCACCAGCAGCACGATGGAGAGCGTCAGCATGGCGAACGGCTGACGTGCCGCGAAGCCGGGGAGCAGGAACGTCCAGGCGCCGCGGGTGCGCAGCAGTTGCCCGTATCCGGGGCGGGTGGAGGCGGACGGGGTCTGCCGCGCTCCCTCCTGGGACTTCCGCGCCTTCCGCGCCTTCTTCGGGGTGACCGTGGATGCCACGGCCCGTGCCTTTCTGCCGCCTGGTAGCGCCGCCCCGCCTCGCGGTCGTCGCCGCGCGGGAGCGCCGAGAGCTGTCCTCTTGCGCGGACTGCGGTAGATGCCGGGGCCCGTGCGGAAGAGGGGGGCGGCCGGCCGCCATACGGTCGCGCCAGCTCTGCGTCAGGCAGAGTTGGTTCGATCAGGGTCGGTTCAATCTGATGCCGCCTTCATCGTACAGGGATCAAGACGCGCACAACCTGTGAAAGGGAGCACCCCTCATTCGCTCACCTGTGATTTCCATGAGCGTCTCCGGTGCCCAGCCAGCCGGCCAGCTTGCCGCCGTGGCCGACCGCGCGCAACCGCGCCTCGGCGGCGTCCCGGACCGGGTCCGTGGCGACCACCAGGAGTTCGTCCCCGCGCCGCAGCCCCGTCGTCGGCAGCGGTACGAAGGACGTCCCGTCGCGGACGACCAGCGTGACGGCGGACCCGGTGGGCAGCCGCAGTTCGCTGACCTCGACGCCGTGCATCTTCGAACCTTCGGGGATCGTCACGGACAGCAGGTGCCCGCGCAGCCGTTCCAGGGGCGCCGACTCGACGCCGAGGTCCGCGGCCTCGTCGTCCTCGCCCAGGCGCAGCACGCGGGCCAGCCACGGCAGGGTCGGGCCCTGGATCAGGGTGTAGACGACGACCAGCACGAAGACGATGTTGAAGATGCGGCGGCTGCCCGTGACGCCCTCCACCATGGGGATCGTCGCCAGAATGATGGGCACCGCGCCGCGCAGCCCGGCCCACGACATCAGGGCCTGCTCCTGCCAGGGCACCCGGAAGGGCACCAGGCACAGCACGACGCTCAGCGGGCGCGCCACCATGGTGAGCACCAGGCCGATGACCAGGGCGGGCAGGATGTCGTCGCCCAGTTCGTGCGGGGTGACCAGCAGGCCGAGCAGCACGAACATGCCGATCTGCGCGAGCCAGCCGAGCCCGTCGGCGAACCCCCGGGTGGCGGGCCAGTGCGGCAGCCTGGCGTTGCCCATGACCATCGAGGCGAGGTAGACGGCGAGGAAGCCACTGCCGTGGACCATCGCACCGGCCGCGTAGGCCGCGATGGCGATGGACAGGACGGCGATGGGGTAGAGGCCGGAGGCGGGCAGCGCCACGTGCCTCAGTCCCAACGATCCCAGCCAGCCCACCGCGAGACCGATGGCGGCGCCGATGGCCAGCTCCAGGGCGATCTCGCCGACCAGCACGTACCAGTGCTCGATCGGTCCGGCCGTGGAGAAGGCGACCACCAGGATGACCACGGGGGCGTCGTTGAAGCCGGACTCCGCCTCGAGCGTGCCCACTATGCGCTTGGGCAGCGGGATCCGGCGCAGCACCGAGAAGACGGCCGCGGCGTCCGTGGAGGACACCACCGCTCCGATGATGAGTGCCTGCCGCCAGTCCAGCCCCGTCAGGTAGTGGGCGCCCGTCGCGGTCACGCCGACGCTCACCGCGACTCCGGCCAGTGCCAGCACGGAGGCGGCCGGGAGGGCCGGTCTCGCCTCCTTCCACTTCGTGCCGAGTCCGCCCTCGGCCAGGATCACGACGAGGGCCCCGTAGCCGATGACCTGGACCAGTTCGGCGTTGTCGAACTTGATGTCGCCGATGCCGTCCTGGCCCATGACGACGCCGATGGCCAGGTAGACGAGCAGGCTGGGGAGCCCGCTGCGCGAGGAGATCCGGACCGCCGCCACGGCGATGAGCAGGACGAGCGAGCAGACGAGCAGGAGCTGGTTGAGGTGGTGGACAGTCAGCGGCCGTTCCCTTCCCTGGCGCACAGCACGGATCGCAGCGCGGGCGAGTGCACCCGCGCGGTGTGCTCGGCGCGGAGCGCGAGGCACGCTCCCATGGCACACGAATCCGACATGCTCTGCGGGTAACTACTTCGTTACCTTACCTAACTCTTGACGATTTCTTGAAGCTCGGCTTGGCAAGATCGAACGCCCGTGCATCCCGGTACCCGACTCCGCGTCAAGGCGGAGCCGGGCCTGCGCCTACAGTTGCTCCAGCGTTCGGCGTTCAGCGCTCGGCGCGCGGTACGAAGCACAGCCCGCCCCTGCCGCTCGTGTTAGGACAGCAAGGACAGCGATGCCCCCCACCAAAACCGCCTCTACGGGTCAGCGGACCGGCACGTCCGGCAGGAAGAAGGGGCGCAAGGGCCGTCTGCTCGTCCTCGTGCTGGTCCTGGCCCTCATCGGCGGCCTCGCCTTCGGGGCGTACTGGTCGATCAGCACCGTCCGCGCGTCCTTCCCGCAGACCAAGGGCTCGATCACGCTGGACGGGCTGTCCGGTCCGGTCGACGTGAAGCGCGACGGCTACGGCATCCCGCAGGTCTACGCCTCCACCGAGGAGGACCTGTTCATGGCGCAGGGCTACGTGCAGGCCCAGGACCGGTTCTACGAGATGGACGTGCGCCGTCACATGACCGCCGGGCGCCTGTCGGAGATGTTCGGCAGGAGCCAGGTCGACAACGACGAGTTCCTGCGCACCCTGGGCTGGCACCGGGTGGCGAAGAAGGAGTACGACAAGAAGCTGTCGGACTCCACCAAGAAGTACCTCCAGGCGTACGCCAAGGGTGTCAACGCCTATCTGAAGGGCAAGGACGGCGCGGACATCTCCCTGGAGTACGCCGCCCTCGGGTTCACCAACGACTACAGGCCCCAGGAGTGGACCCCGGTCGACTCGGTGGCCTGGCTGAAGGCGATGGCCTGGGACCTGCGCGGCAACATGCAGGACGAGGTCGACCGCGCGCTGATGACCAGCCGGCTCGGCCCCAAGCAGATCGCCGACCTGTACCCGGCCTACCCGTACGACCGGAACAAGGCGATCGTCCAGGAGGGCCAGTACGACGAGGTCACCCAGACGTTCGACGGCGGCGGTACGTCGGGCGGCGAAGGCGAAGGCGAAGGCGACGGCACGGGTACCGGCGCTGGCACGGGTACCGGCTCCGGCACGGGCTCCGGCACGGGCACGGGCTCCGGCAACGCCCTGCAGGGGCAGCTGGCGGGCCTCCAGGACGTTCTGGACAACGTCCCCACCGCCGTCGGCGTGAACGGCAACGGCATCGGCTCCAACTCCTGGGTCGTGTCCGGCAAGCACACCATCACCGGCAAGCCGCTGCTGGCCAACGACCCGCACCTGTCGCCGTCCCTGCCGTCCGTCTGGTACCAGATGGGCCTGCACTGCCGCGCCGTCTCCGCCAAGTGCCAGTACGACGTCACCGGTTACACCTTCGCAGGCATGCCCGGCGTGGTCATCGGCCACAACCAGGAGATCGCCTGGGGTCTGACCAACTCCGGCGTCGACGTCACCGACCTTTACCTGGAGAAGATCACCGGCAACGGCTACCAGTACGACGGCAAGGTGGTCCCCTTCAAGACGCGCGAGGAGACCATCAAGGTCGCCGGCGGCGACCCCAAGAAGATCGTCGTGCGGGAGACCAACAACGGCCCCCTGCTCTCCGACCGCGACGACGAGCTGGTGACGACCGGCAAGAAGGCCACCGTCGACAGCGCGGCCCCCGACCGCGGCGACGGCTACGGCGTGGCCCTGCGCTGGACCGCGCTGGAGGCGGGCACCACCATGGACGCCGTCTTCGCGATCGACCGCGCGAAGAACTGGGACGACTTCCGCGAGGCCGCCACGCTGTTCGACGTGCCCTCGCAGAACCTGGTCTACGCCGACAGCGAGCACATCGGCTACACGCTGCCCGGCCGGATCCCGGTGCGCGCCGAGGGCCACGACGGTTCGGTCCCTGCGCCGGGCTGGAACTCCGAGTACCGCTGGACCGGCGAGTACATCGACCAGGACGAGCTGCCCTACGAGTACGACCCGGAGCGCGGCTACATCGTGACCGCCAACCAGGCCGTCGTCGACGAGGACGCGTACCCGTACACGCTGACCACGGACTGGGGCTACGGCACCCGCAGCCAGCGCATCACCTCCCTGATCGAGCAGAAGACCAAGGACGGCGGCAAGATCTCCACCGACGACATGCGTCAGATGCAGCTGGACAACAGCAGCGAGATGGCCAAGCTGCTCGTGCCCCAGCTGCTGAAGATCGACGTCGCCGACAAGGACGTGCGCGAGGCGCAGAAGCTGCTGGAGGGCTGGGACTACACCCAGGACGCCGACTCCGCGGCCGCCGCCTACTTCAACGCGGTCTGGCGCAACATCCTCAAGCTCGCCTTCGGCAACAAGCTGCCCAAGGAACTGCGGGTCGAGGGCCAGTGCCTGTGGGTCGACCCGGTCAGCACCACCGGCCCGGCGGACGAGACCGACAAGGTCCGCGAGTGCGGCAGGCGGGACGCCGACCAGGCGCAGCCGGACGGCGGGGACCGCTGGTTCGAGGTGGTCCGCACGCTGATGGAGAAGCCGAAGAGCGACTGGTGGACCACGCCCGCCTCGGGCACCCGCAAGGGCGCCGACCACAACCGCGACGACCTGTTCAAGCGCGCCATGACCGACGCCCGCTGGGAGCTGACCGCCAAGCTCGGCAAGGACATCGACACCTGGAACTGGGGACGGCTGCACCGCCTGTTCCTGAACAACCAGACCCTGGGCACCGAAGGCCCCGGCTTCCTGAAGCACGCCCTCAACCGCGGCCCGTGGAAGCTCAGCGGCGGCGAGGCGGCGGTCAACGCCTCCGGCTGGAACGCGGCCGGCGGATACGGGGTGGTCTGGGTGCCGTCCATGCGGATGGTCGTCAACCTCGGGGACCTCGACAAGTCGCGGTGGATCAACCTGACCGGCGCCTCAGGACACGCCTACAGCGCCCACTACACCGACCAGACCGACAAGTGGGCGGGCGGCGAACTGCTGCCGTGGTCCTTCACGAAGAAGGCGGTCGACGAGAGCACGAGCGACACGCTGGTGCTCAAGCCGTAGCCGGCACCCGCTGACGGGAACGGCCTCCACGCGCCCGCGTGGAGGCCGTTCCCGTGCCGGGACCGAGGCGGACGTGCCGGTGTCGGCGTCAGCGGAACCTGCGCACCCCCGACGGCGTCACCACCGCGTCCACCGGCCGGTCGTGCGGCTCCGCGGGGACATGTGCGACGACCTCGCGGTCGTACAGCAGCACCAGCAGCGCGGGACGCGCGCCCGCGCTCTCCAGACGCGCCAGCACCCGGTCGTACGATCCGCCGCCGCGCCCCAGCCGCAGGCCCCGCCCGTCCACCGCCACCCCCGGCAGCAGCACGACGTCCGACCGCGTCACCGCGTCCGGCCCCAGGCGTTCCCCGGCGGGCTCGAACAGGTCCATCCGTCCGCCGTGCCGCACGCGCGCGAGGGAACTCTCTCCGGCGTACTCGCCCCAGTCCAGGTCGTTGTCCGGCAACAGCACGGGCAGCAGGACGCGCACGCCCCGCGCGCGCAGCGCATCGAGGAGCGCGAGGGTGCCCGGCTCGGCGCCCACGGAGACGTAGGCCGCCACGGCGCGCGCCCCCGCGACCTCCGGCAGTCCGAGCGCCCGCCCGGCCAGCGCGTCCGCAGCTTCGCGCACGTCATCCGGTGTCAACCTGTTCCTCGCCGCCAGGAAATCCCGCCGCAACGCCCGCTTGCCAGGTTGGTCCGCAGGGCCGACATGAGACATTGATGACTCCCGTACCGCACTCGTGCGCTCATATGAGCGCCAGTGGTCCCGAGTCACAGATTCTCCCTATAGCCACCGGATATGGTGACGCGCATGACTCAGTCCCACCCCAGGATCAGCAAGGCTGTCATCCCGGCAGCCGGGCTCGGCACCCGGTTCCTGCCGGCCACCAAAGCCACTCCCAAGGAGATGCTTCCGGTCGTCGACAAGCCGGCGATCCAGTACGTGGTCGAAGAGGCCGTGACCGCGGGCCTCGGCGACGTCCTCATGGTCACGGGCCGCAACAAGCGCCCCCTCGAGGACCACTTCGACCGCAACTACGAACTGGAGTCCGCCCTCCAGAAGAAGGGCGACGCGGGCCGTCTGGCCAAGGTTCAGCAGTCCAGCGACCTCGCGATGATGCACTACGTCCGCCAGGGCGACCCCAGGGGCCTCGGCCACGCCGTGCTGTGCGCCGCTCCGCACGTCGGCCACGAACCCTTCGCGGTCCTGCTCGGTGACGACCTGATCGACCCGCGGGACCCGCTGCTGCAGCGCATGATCGACGTCCAGGAGCAGTACGGCGGCAGCGTGATCGCCCTCATGGAGGTCGCGCCGGAGCAGATCCACCTCTACGGCTGCGCCTCCGTCGAGCCGACCGGCGACGGCGACGTCGTCAAGGTCACCGGACTGGTCGAGAAGCCCGACGCCGCCGACGCCCCCTCCCGCTACGCCGTCATCGGCCGCTACGTCCTCGACCCGCACATCTTCGCCGTGCTGCGCAAGACCGAGCCCGGCCGCGGCGGCGAGATCCAGATCACCGACGCCCTCCAGCAGCTGGCGGCGGACGAGAAGGCCGGCGGCCCGGTGCACGGCGTCGTCTTCAAGGGCCGCCGCTATGACACCGGCGACCGCGGCGACTACCTGCGTGCCATTGTCAGACTCGCATGCGAACGTGAGGACCTGGGCCCGGACTTCCGGACCTGGCTTCGCAGGTACGTAGCCGAGGAGATGTAACGACGTTGAGCAGCAGCGCACACCGTGACACCGGCCACGACCACGCCGCCGCGGACCCTGGTCGGGACCGGCTGTGGTCGGTGCAGGAACACCTGGACGACGTCCTGGCGACCGTCCGCCCCCTGGATCCCATCGAGCTGAACCTGCTCGACGCCCAGGGCTGCGTCCTGGTCGAGGACATCACGGTGCCGCTGTCCCTGCCGCCGTTCGACAACAGCTCCATGGACGGGTACGCGGTGCGGGTCACCGATGTCGCGGGCGCGAGCGAGGAGTTCCCCGCCGTCCTGGACGTCGTCGGGGACGTCGCCGCCGGCCAGGCCGACCCGCCGTCCGTGGGCCCCGGCCAGGCAGCCCGCATCATGACCGGCGCCCCGCTCCCGCCCGGCGCCGAGGCCGTCGTCCCCGTGGAGTGGACCGACGGCGGGCTCGGCGAGGGCCCGGTGAAGGGGATGCGTGCCCGCAGCCTGACTTCCGATGGCGCCGAGGGCCACGTGCACGTGTACCGGCAGGCCGAGGAACGCGCCCACGTGCGCGCGAAGGGCAGCGACGTCCGCTCCGGCGACCGCGCCCTGGAGGCCGGCACCGTTCTCGGCCCGCCGCAGATCGCCCTGCTCGCCGCGATCGGCCGGGGCACGGTACGGGTGCGCCCGCGACCGCGCGTGGTCGTGCTCTCCACCGGCAGCGAACTCGTCCAGCCCGACGAGCAGCTGGCGTCCGGTCAGATCTACGACTCCAACAGCTTCGCCCTCACCGCGGCCGCCCGTGACGCCGGCGCCATCGCCTATCGCGTGGGTGCCGTCGCCGACGACGCCGAGACCCTGCGGTCCACCATCGAGGACCAGCTCGTGCGCGCCGACCTGCTGGTCACCACGGGCGGCGTGAGCGTCGGGGCGTACGACGTGGTCAAGGAGGCGCTGGCGCACGTCGGTGACGAGGACGAGCCGGGCGGCGGCGTGGACTTCCGCAAGCTCGCCATGCAGCCGGGCAAGCCCCAGGGCTTCGGCTCCGTCGGCCCCGACCACACTCCGCTGCTCGCCCTGCCCGGCAACCCGGTGTCGTCGTACGTCTCCTTCGAGTTGTTCGTGCGCCCCGCGATCCGCACGCTCATGGGCCTGCCCGACGTCCACCGTCCGACGGTCACCGCGGTCCTGGCCGCGGACAAGGCGCTGGCCTCGCCGAAGGGCCGCAGGCAGTTCCTCCGGGGCAGCCACGCCGACGGGTCGGTCACCCCGGTCGGCGGCTCGGGCTCTCACCTGGTGGCCGCCCTCGCGCACGCGAACGCGCTGATCGTCGTCCCCGAGGACACCGAATCCGTCGAGCCCGGAGCCGACGTCGAGGTGGTCCTGCTCGGCTGACCCCGCCCGGTTGGCGGTAGCGTGTCGCGCACAGCAGGCCCACGCGCCGCACCGCGCCGGGCCCGGACCGGGAGCGCCACACGAGCATGAGTACGCAGGACCGACCGCCCAGGAGCGGACAGGACCCGCAGGACCGGCTGACGCACATCGACGAGGCGGGCGCCGCCCGGATGGTCGACGTGTCCGGCAAGGACGTGACCGCACGCACCGCCCGCGCCAGCGGGCGCGTCCTCGTCGCGCCACGCGTGGTCGAGTTGCTGCGCGGTGAGGGCGTGCCCAAGGGCGACGCGCTGGCCACCGCGCGGATCGCGGGCATCATGGGCGCCAAACGCACCCCCGACCTGATCCCCTTGTGCCACCCGTTGTCGGTCTCCGGTGTGAAACTGGAACTGTCGGTCGCGGACGACGCCGTGGAGATCACCGCCACGGTGAAGACGACGGATCGCACGGGCGTCGAGATGGAGGCGCTCACCGCGGTCTCCGTCGCCGCGCTCACCGTGGTCGACATGGTCAAGGCGGTCGACAAGGGAGCGGTCATCACGGACGTGCGGGTGGAGCAGAAGACGGGCGGCAAGTCCGGCGACTGGAACCGGTCATGACGCCGGACGACTCCGCGGGAGGCGCCCTCCCCGGGCCGTACAGCGCCCTCGTGGTCACGGCGTCCAACCGGGCCGCCGCCGGTGTCTACGAGGACAGGGGCGGCCCGCTGATCGCCGAGGGCCTGCGCCGCTTCGGCTTCACCGTCGACGGCCCCCGGGTCGTTCCCGACGGCGACCCCGTCGAAGCCGCCCTGCGCGCGGGCGCCGACGCGGGCTACGACGTGATCGTCACCACCGGCGGCACCGGCGTCTCGCCCACCGACCGCACCCCCGAGGCGACCCGGGCGGTGATCGACCACGAGGTCCCCGGCATCGCGGAGGCGGTCCGGGCGTACGGCCGGGACAAGGTGCCGACCGCGGTCCTCTCCAGGGGGCTGGCGGGAGTGGCGGGAAGGACGCTGATCGTCAACCTGCCGGGATCCTCCGGCGGGGTGAAGGACGGCCTCGCCGTGCTGGAGCCGCTGCTGAGACACGCCGTGGACCAGCTCCGCGGCGGCGACCACCCCGGACCGGCCGGTTCTGGGGGTGCGAGCTGAACACCCCCTCCTGGCCCGCGGAGCTGGTGGACGGCGACATCGTCCTCCGGCCGATAAAGCTGCGTGACCAGCGGGCCTGGCGGGAGGTCAACCGGCGCAACCGCGACTGGCTGCGGCCGTGGGAGGCCACCATTCCGCCGCCAGGACCCGGCGGCCCGACCGCGCACCGGCCGACCTACCGGCAGATGGTGCGGCACCTGAGGTCCGAGGCCCACGCGGGCCGGATGCTGCCGTTCGTCATCGAGTACCAGGGGCGGCTCGCCGGTCAGTTGACGGTGGCCGGCATCACCTGGGGCTCGATGTGCTCCGGGCACGTCGGTTACTGGGTGGACGAGGCGGTGGCCGGCCGGGGGGTGATGCCGACGGCCGTGGCGATGTCCGTGGACCACTGTTTCCGCACCGTCGGACTGCACCGTGTCGAGGTCTGCATTCGCCCCGAGAACGCGCCCAGTCGCCGGGTCGTGGAGAAACTCGGATTCCGTGAGGAGGGTCTCAGGCCGCGTTATCTGCACATCGACGGAGCCTGGCGGGACCACCTCGTCTTCGCGCTCACCGCGGAAGAGGTTCCGGAAGGGCTGCTGCGGCGCTGGCACCGGTCACGGGACCGGAGCACACCGAGCGCCGGCAACACCGGGAATTGAATAAACGTTCGAAATTGTTCGGGCTGCGACCGTCCCGGCCCTCCTGGAGCGGATAATGTCGCGGTCCTGGCGGTCGGTTGATCGGATCGGTCACAAGAAAAGTTCGAAATATCAGCCAGATCGTGCGACACACCGGCTCAATTGGCGGATGGCCTCACGCAAACCCCTCTACCGTGTGAGGCGTGAGCAGCAGCGGCCTCATCTACGCAGTCATCGTCGGGGCCTGGGCCGCCTACTTGGTGCCGATGTGGCTCCGTAGGCAGGACGAGCTGAACGAGGCCCGTCCGACGGAACGCTTCAGCACCGCCATCCGGCTGCTGTCCGGACGGTCGGGCATGGAGCGCCGGTACGCCAAGGACCTGCGGTCGCGCTCCGCCGACGAGGCGGAGCCCGACGCCGACGTCCCGGACGCCGTCACCGACTCGGTGGACGTCCGGGCCTTCGCCGTGTCCAGGACCCGACGGCACACCCGGCCGGCCCCGCCGCAGCACACGGCGGAGCGGCCCGAAACGGCACGTCCCCAGGCGGGCGGCCCCGGGCACGGCCCGAGACCCGGACAGTCGCCGGAAGCCGGCCACTCCGCGGGGTCCGGTGCGGCCCCGGCGCGGGCACGCGTGCCGCAGGCGCGGCGCGCGCCTCTCTCACCGGCGGCCGCGGCCCGGGCCCGGCGCACCAAGGCGCTCGCGCGCCGTCGGCGTACGACCGTGATGCTGTTCCTGGCCTTCACCCTCGGCACGGTCGTCGCGGCGGTCGGCGGCCTCGCGTTCCTGTGGGCGCCCGGGGTGCCCGCGGTGCTGCTCAGTGCCTACATCGCCCACCTGCGCGCGCAGGAGCGCCGCCGGTTCGCCTTCCAGATGGACCGTCGCCAGGCGGAGGTCGCCGCCCAGCGGCTGCGCGACCGCGATCCCCGCCCGCGCCGGCGCGGGCCCACCGCCCCCGGCGGCCCCGCCGGCGACCTCGACACCGAGGAACCGGACGAGGGGCCCGAGGCGGAGCCCGACGCCGGAATGTCGGCGCTCGCCGCGGACCGGCGGGCGCTGGTCGAGCAGACCGACCACGCCGAGTGGGTCGACCAGCAGCGTGAACGCCGCGGACGCCCCCAGGGCGACAGCTGGGACCCGGTGCCGGTGCCCCTGCCCACCTACGTGACCGCACCGGTCGCGCCCCGGGCCACGCCCGACGTGGACCTCGGAGCGCCGGACGCGTGGAGCTCGGCGCGCTCCAGTGCCGTCGCCCCCGACCAGGAGGACACGGTGGAGGCCCCCGGGCGGGACCGGGACCGGGACCGCCCGGCCGCCCACGCCGAGGAGCGTCCGGAGACCCCGGCCCGCAGCGACGCCCGTCGCGCCGCCTCGGCCCGCCGGGCCAGGGAGCGGGGCCGCACACCGCTCTTCGACCAGTACGAGGACGGCGACCGCCCCCGCGCGGCCAACGAGTAGCCGGGACCGGGGCCGCACCCGTCCCTGCACCCGCGCCCGCCCCGCGCCCGCCCCTGCACCCGCGCCCGCCCCTGCACCCGCGCCCGCCCCGGCCGTGCGCCCGGCCCTGCACCTGCCCCGCACCCGTCCCGGCCCTGCACACGCCCCGCACCCGGCCCGCCCCTGCACCCGCGCCCGCCCCTGCACCCGCGCCCGGCCCTGCACCTGCCCCCGCCCCGTACCCGTCCCGGCCCTGCACCCGTCCCGGCCCCGCACACGCCCCGGCACCCCGCCCCGCACACGCGCCGGCCCCGCGCCCGCCCCGCGCCGGCCCCGGCCCCGCGCCCGCCCCAGGCCTTGCCCCGCCGCCCGGAAGGGGTTTTTGAGCAGGCCGGTCGGGGTGCTAAAGTTTCACTCGTTGCAAGGGCCTGTGGCGCAGTCCGGTAGCGCACCTCGTTCGCATCGAGGGGGCCAGGGGTTCGAATCCCCTCAGGTCCACGCACATGGGCGAAGGTCCCGTCCGATCATCACGATCGGACGGGACCTTCGTCGTTGCGCGGACCCGGACCATGCCGTCGAGTCGTGTCCGTGCCGCCGAGACGCATCCGTGATCGGGTGGCGTGCAACCTTCCCCATGGCCTGTGGGTCACCTGTGCGTGGCGTCACGTGTGGTGGCGCCTTCCTGTCGTCTGGGAACGGAAGAAACAGCATGAGACCTAGCTCCCTGCACTCGGCCCGGGTGCGCGCGGCTCTGGCCGGGGCGGCCGCCGCCGGACTCGCCGTGGGAGGACTGGCCGGTGTCGCGCACGCGGCGGACGATCAGACGCCTCTTCCCGTCACGATCACCGGTCCGGACAAGGTGGACCTGGCGCTGGACGGAGCCGAGGCCGAGCCGGGGCAGCCGCAGATCCGCCTGGGCCTCACCGGCCCCGGGGAGTACGACCCCGGCAGCGACAGCGACCCGGAACCGGTCCCCAACAACGGCTACAAGGTCACCATCGACGCCACGGCACTCAAGGACTTCGCCAAGGTCCGCCTGCCGCGGTGGTGCGAGGCGGACGGCCTCGTCGCCGTCTGCGACTCGAGCACCCTCTACCCCGGCGACTCCTACAACCCGAGCTGGAACGTCCGCCTCGATCTGAAGGACACCGCCGAGGCCGGTGACTTCGGCAGGATCAAGGTGACCGGCGAGGGCGAGGGCCTGGAGTTCAACGCGCACGACGTCGACGTGCTCGTCGGCGGTCCTGAGCTGCTCAAGAGGAAGCTCCCCGCCGAGCCCGCGGGCTTCAGGGCGGGCGACACCTACGAGGCCCCGCTCGCCTTCCGCAACGTCGGCAGCACGTCCGCCGACGGCGTCGTACTGCGCTTCGGCGGCACGCGCGGCCTCTCCTTCCCCGACTCGTACGACAACTGCTCGTACGCCGAGGAGAACGAGGACAACCTGATCCGCTACCAGAAGGTCGCCCTGTGCACCTTCGAGGGCGAGTTCCCGCCGGGGCTGGCCTATGAACTGAGCGAGCCGGTCAAGGTGAAGACCGCCGGCTTCGCGCTGGGCGACATCTTCCACTACGGCTTCGACGCCGTCGGCGCCGAGGAGGCCGGCGCGCTGCGGTCGGGCGCCGACTACCGGCAGGGCTCCGGCCGGACGCTCACCCTCGAGCCGGTCAAGGGCGGCGGGAGCGGCGACTACACCAAGAACGCCGAGATCGACCTGGCCACACAGAACAGCTACGACCTCGACCTGACCGGAGCGCGCGTCGCGGGCGGGCAGGGCGAGACCGTCACGGTCGACATCGGCCTGAGCAACCACGGGCCCGCGTGGATCGGATCGCTGCGCGCGGGCGGTGAGCCGATCGGCTTCACCGTGCAGATCCCCGAGGGTGCCACTGTCGTCGACAGTCCCTGCCGGCCGATGAGCGAGAAGACCCCGTCCGAGTACCGCTGCTTCGCCGACACCCCCTTCCTGGAGGACGACGAGCGGAGCTTCCCCTTCAAGCTGCGCGTCGACAAGGTCGTCGAGGGCGCCAAGGGCAGGATCGCCCTGCCCGACTCCGACGACCCCTGGGAGGGCGACCCGTCCAACGACACCGGGTGGATCGTGCTGAACGGCACGGGTGACGAGGAGACGCCGGGCGACAGCGGCGGCAGCACCGGCGGCCCGGACTCCGCGGGCGGCACGGGCACCACCGGCGGTTCGCAGACCACGGGCGGTACCGGGACGAGCGGCGGCTCGGACCCGGCCGGCGGCAGCACCGGCGGCACCTCCACCGCCGGGACCACCGGAGGCACGACCGGCGGCCAGTCGCCCCAGGGCGGCGAGGACGGACTGCTGGCCTCCACCGGCTCCACCGCCCTGCTCGCCTCCGCCGGCGCGGCACTGGCACTCGCCGCGGGCGGCATCCTGTTCGTCGTCTCCCGCCGACGCGGGGCGGGCGGCGCCGCCTGACGGGCGTCCCGGTCGCCGCCGGCCCGACGGGCGGCTACCGGGCCCCGAGAGCCTTCGCGTAGCAGAGGCTTTCCTCGTGGAAGCGGTAGTAGCCGAACTTCCCGCAGGGCTCGTAGCCGCTCGAGGTGTACAGGGCCACGGCCTCCGGCTGCCTGGTGCCGGTCTCCAGCACCATCCGGGTCCGGCCCGCCGCACGGGCGTCCTCCTCCAGGGCGGCCAGGATGCGGCGGGCCAGCCCGCGGCCGCGCATCTGTTCCATGACGAACATCCGCTTGAGCTCGGCGTCCCCGTCGAGGTTTCCCTCGTCGTTGGCGTCCTGGCTGCGCCAGCCGCCCGAGGCGACCGGGACGTCGTGCTCGTCGTACGCGATCAGGTACAGGCCGTTCGGCGGCGCGAAGTCCGACGGGTCCAGATGCGTGGCGTCGCCGCCGTCGCCGTAGCGGATGTCGTACTCGGCCTGGACCTCGTCGTTGAGCTTCACGGCGTCGGGGTGGTCGAAGGGGACCCGGCGAATGTTCATGCTACCTACCGTATATCGATGCGAGATCCGGGATCGGGGCACCGTCCAGTGTGCCGGTATCGTGCCCTGGTGCTCACCGTGACCTCCGTGAATGTGAACGGTCTGCGTGCCGCCGCGAAGAAGGGCTTCGTGGAGTGGCTCGCCGGGACCTCCGCCGACGTGCTGTGCCTCCAGGAGGTGCGGGCCGAGCCCCGGCAGCTGCCCGAGCACGTCCGCACGCCCGAGGGCTGGCACGTCACGCACGCACCCGCCGCCGCCAAGGGCCGCGCCGGTGTCTCCCTGTACACCCGCCGAGAGCCCGACCGCGTGCGGATCGGCTTCGGCTCCGCGGAGTTCGACACCAGCGGTCGTTACGTCGAGGCCGACCTGCCCGGTGTGACGGTCGCCTCCCTCTACCTCCCCTCCGGCGAGGTCGGCACCGAGCGGCAGGACGAGAAGGTCCGCTTCATGGGCGAGTTCCTCGCCCACCTCGAGGAACTGCGCGAGCGCGCCGCCGCCGACGGCCGCGAGGTCGTCGTCTGCGGCGACTGGAACATCGCCCACCGCGAGGCCGACCTGAGGAACTGGCGCGCCAACAAGAGGAACTCCGGGTTCCTGCCGGAGGAACGGGAGTGGCTGAGCCGCGTCCTCGACCCGGCGGAGGGCGGGTACGTGGACGTGGTGCGGGCGCTGCATCCGGACGCCGAGGGACCGTACTCGTGGTGGTCGTACCGGGGGCGGGCTTTCGACAACGACGCGGGGTGGCGCATCGACTACCATCTCGCCACCCCCGGGCTGGCCGCCAAGGCCCTCAAGGGGTACGTGGAGCGGGCCGCCACGCACGCCGAGCGCTGGTCCGACCACGCGCCGGTCACGGTGGTCTACGACCGCTGAGGGCCGGGGCGGCGAAGGTCTAGTCCGTCCGCTTCCGTATCCGCCGGTCCAGCGCCAGGGACAGTTCCGCCTCCACCACGCTGCGGGCCAGGGGGCGCAGGCGGTCGAGTTCCCGTTCGGGGGCGTGGCGCAGGATCAGGTCGGCGAAGAGGTCGGCGAGGGCGTCGGCGTGTTCGCGGACGCGGGCGCCGGCCCGGAGGACCTCGGCGAGCGGGATGCCCTCGCGGACCAGGGCGGAGGAGACCTCCAGCAGACGGTGGCTGATGTGGACGAGTTCGTCGCCGTCGGTGCCGAGATAGCCGAGGTCCATCGCGGCGGCCAGGTTCTCCGGGGTGACCTCGCCCTCGAAGCGGGCGGCGAGTTCCTCCGGGGTGAGGCGGACCGGGGTCTCCTCGGTGGGTTCGCCGAGGCCGAGCAGGTCGCCGACGTCGCGGCCGTGGTCGAAGGCGTCGGCGAGTTCCGCGATGCCGTTGAGGGTGTGGCCGCGCTCCAGGAGGGCGGCGATGGTGCGCAGGCGGGCCAGGTGGTGGTCGTCGTACCAGGCGATGCGGCCTTCGCGGCGCGGCGGCGGGATCAGTCTGCGTTCGCGGTAGAAGCGCAGGGTGCGCACCGTGATGCCGGCCAGCCGGGCCAGTTCCTCCATGCGGTATTCACGCATGCGGTTCTCACGCTTCTCGGTCACGTCCACGACCTTATGGCGTACCGCCGGTAACTTTCCTCCGCCCGACCCCTACCCATGAGTACGGCGCTGCTCTACGCTCCCATTGCGCCAGTGTTCACTGGCATGGTTCCAGACGGTCCAGGCTAAGCGTGGAGGCTCCGGGATGGCCGAGCACGAGCAGGTTCACGAACACGTACGGGTGGCGGTGATCGGGTCCGGATTCGGCGGGCTGGGCGCCGCCGTGCGGCTGCGGCGCGAAGGGATCACCGACTTCGTCGTACTGGAGCGGTCCGGCAGCGTCGGCGGCACCTGGCGGGACAACAGCTACCCCGGCTGCGCCTGCGACGTGCCCTCCCACCTGTACTCCTTCTCCTTCGCGCCCAACCCCGAGTGGCCGCGCACCTTCTCCGGGCAGGAGCACATCCGCGCCTATCTGGAGCACGTGGCCGACACCTTCGGACTGCGCCCCCACCTCCGCTTCGACTCGGAGGTGAAGCGGATGGTGTGGGACGGCGAGCGGCTGCGGTGGGAGATCGAGACCGTGAAGGGGCGGCTGACCGCCGACGTCGTCGTGTCCGCGACCGGCCCGCTGTCCGACCCCAAGGTCCCGGACGTCCCGGGGCTCGACTCCTTCCCCGGCAAGGTCTTCCACTCCGCCCGCTGGGACCACGACTACGACCTCGCCGGCAAGCGCGTCGCCATGATCGGCACCGGCGCCTCCGCCATCCAGATCGTGCCGGCCGTCCAGCCCGAGGTCGGCCGCCTCACCCTCTTCCAGCGCACCCCGGCCTGGGTGATGCCCCGCATGGACCGGGCCATCAGCGGTGCCGAGCGGGCCCTGCACCGGGCGCTGCCCGTCACCACCAAGCTGCGCCGCGGGCTGCTGTGGGGCATCCGGGAACTCCAGGTGCAGGCGTTCACCAAGCACCCGAACGAGCTGGGCTTCGTCGAGCGGATCGCCAGGCGCAACATGGGCGCCGCCATCAAGGACCCGGCCCTGCGCGCCAAGCTCACCCCCGACTACCGCATCGGCTGCAAGCGCATCCTTCTGTCGAGCACGTACTATCCGGCGCTCGCCCGGCCCAATGTCGACGTGGTCGCGAGCGGGCTCACCGAGGTGCGCGGATCGACCCTCGTCGCCGCCGACGGCACCGAGGCCGAAGCCGACGCGATCATCTTCGGGACCGGGTTCCACGTCACCGACATGCCCATCGCCGAGCGGGTCGTGGGCGCGGACGGACGGACCCTCGCCGAGACCTGGAAGGGCGGCATGGAGGCGCTGCGCGGCGGCTCGGCGGCCGGCTTCCCCAACTTCATGACGGTCATCGGGCCCAACACCGGCCTCGGGAACTCCTCCATGATCCTGATGATCGAGTCCCAGCTGAACTACATGGCGGACTATCTGCGGCAGCTCGACGTCCTCGGCGGCCGCACCGCCCTCGACGCCCGCCCCGCCGCCGTGCGCGACTGGAACCACCGGGTGCAGGAACGCATGAAGCGCACCGTGTGGAACACCGGCGGCTGCACCAGCTGGTACCTGGACGCGAGCGGCCGCAACACCACCGTTTGGCCGGGCACGACCGCCGACTTCCGGCGGGCGACGCGGCGTGTGGACCTCGCGGAGTACGAGGTGCTGCGCCCGGCCCCGGTCCCCGCGAAGACCGCCGAGGCGGACGCCGGCGCGGACGCGGAGGTGAGCGCGTGAGCCGCCTGCCGCACGTCGCCGACGGGCCGTACGCCCCGCCCGCCCCCGCCCGCGAGCTGACCGTCACCGCCGCCGACGGCGCCCGGGTCCACGTCGAGGTGCACGGCCCCGAGGACGCGCCCGCGGTCGTCCTGGCGCACGGCTGGTGCTGCTCCATCGCCTTCTGGGCGGCGCAGATCCGCGAACTGGCCGCCGACCACCGGGTCATCGCCTACGACCAGCGTGGTCACGGCCGCAGCCCGGCCAACCCGGCGTACGGCACAGAGCCCCTCGCCGACGACCTCGAAGCCGTACTGGAGGCCACGCTCGCGCCGGGCGAACGGGCCGTGATCGCCGGACACTCCATGGGCGGGATGACGCTGATGGCCGCGGCCACCCGGCCCGCGGTGCGCGAGCACGCGGCGGCCGTCCTGCTGTGCAGCACGGGCAGCGCGCGGCTGGTGGCGTCCGCCACCGTCCTGCCCCTCGGGGAGGGCCGGGTGCGCACCTGGCTGACCCGGCGGATCCTCGGCTCCCGGGCGCCGCTCGGGCCGGTCACGCCGCTCGCCCGCCGGATCCTCAAGTACGGGACCCTGGGCCCGGGTTCGGGCCCGCACATGGTCGAGGCCTGCGCCCGGATCGTGCACGCCTGTCCGCGCCGGGTGCGCCACGGCTGGTCGGGCGTGCTCGACCTGCTCGACCTCGACCACGGTGTGCGGGAGCTGCGGATGCCGGTGGAGGTCGTGGTCGGCACGGCGGACCGGCTGACGCCGCCCGTGCACGCCCGCTCGCTGGCCGCCGCCCTGCCCCACTGCGTGGGCCTGACCGAACTCCCGGGCCTCGGCCACATGACTCCGGTCGAGGCGCCGGAACTGGTCACCGGGAAGATACGGGCGCTCGCCGCCACCTACGTACCCACCACAGCCGCCGCACCCGGTGAGGGTGCCGGACACGCCGGGGAGAGCGCATGAGCAGGGTGAGCCTGGAAGGGCGGGTCGCCGTCGTCACCGGAGCCGCGCGGGGCGTCGGGGAGCTGATGGCCCGCAAGCTGTCCGCGCGCGGGGTGAAGGTGGCGCTGGTCGGTCTGGAGCCCGACGAACTCAAGCAGGTCAGCGCCCGGTTGCACAGTGAGAGCGGGCACTGGCACGCCGACGTCACCGACCACGAGGCGATGGCCCGGGTGGCGGCGGAGGTCGGGGAGCGCTTCGGGAAGGTGGACGTCGTCGTCGCCAACGCGGGCGTGGCCACCGGCGGTCCCTTCGTCGAATCCGACCCGGAGTCCTGGCGGCGGGTGATCGAGGTCAACCTGATCGGGTCGGCGGTGACGGCCCGCGCCTTCCTGCCGGCACTGCTGGAGAGCCGCGGCTACCTGCTCCAGATCGCGTCGCTCGCCGCGCTGACGCCCGCGCCGATGATGTCCGCCTACTGCGCGTCCAAGTCCGGCGTCGAGGCGTACGCGCACAGCCTGCGCGCCGAGGTCGGCCACCGGGGCGTGCAGGTCGGCGTCGGCTATCTGTCGTGGACCGACACCGACATGGTGCGCGGCGCCGACCAGGACGACGTCATGCGCGAGTTGCGGCAGCGGCTGCCCTGGCCGACCAACAAGACCTATCCGCTGGGGCCGGCGGTCGACCGGCTCGTGGAGGGCGTCGAGCGCCGTTCCGCACACGTCTACGGGCAGTGGTGGCTGCGGGGCATGCAGAGCGTGCGCGGCTACCTGCCGGCCGTCATCGGCACCGTCGGGCAGCGCGAGATGCGGCGCTTCGGGGACCGGCTGAACGGTCTGCGGACCGGCCTGGTCGGCGCGGGTGGAGCGGCCGACGAAGAGCGCGGGACCAGCACCGCTACGGTCCGTAAGTGATCGACATGCGCACGGTCACGGCTCGTGTGAATCTGATCGAGCGCCCGGCCGATCCGGCCGGGCCCGATCACCACAGGAGTGAGCCCACATGGGTATGAAGGACCAGTTCCAGGACAAGGCCGAGCGCATGCAGCAGCAGGGCAAGCAGCAGGGCAAGCAGCGGGCCGAGCAGGCCAAGGACCAGTTCCAGAGCCGCGACCGCCGTCGCGACGAGGACGAGATGGACCCGTCCTCGCGCCGCCGCGAGTCGGACGAGCGGGACCCCTCGCGCCGTCGGGACACGGACGAGCGCTTCGAGGAGAGCTTCGACGCCTGACGCGCCGCCGCTGACGTGAAGGGGCGCCCCCCCGTCGCCGGGAGGGCGCCCTTTCTCGTGCGCGTCCCGGCGTCCCTCTCGCGCGCGTTCCCGGCTCCCCGTTCTCACGTCCTCGGCGGCAGCGGCGGACGGGACCGGTCCGGTACGGCGTCGTAACCGGGCGGCGTGGCGGGCGGGTTGGTCTCCAGCAGTTCCAGCGCCAGCCGGACCGCCTCGTCCAGCATCGTGTAGCGGCCCTCGGCCCAGTCCAGCGGAGTGCGCAGCGCCTCGACGTCGGGGGCGACGCCGTGGTTCTCCACGGACCAGCCGTAGGCGTCGAACCAGGCCGCGTTCATCGGCACCGTGATCACCGTGCCGTCGCCGAGGCGGTGCCGGCCGGTCATGCCGACCACGCCGCCCCAGGTGCGCTGCCCGACCACCGGGCCGAGGCGCAGCAGTTTGAACGCGGCCGTGATCATGTCGCCGTCGGAGGACGTCGCCTCGTCGGCGACCGCGACGACCGGCCCGCGCGGCGCGTCGGAGGTGTACGACACCGGCTGGGCGTCGCGCGTGAGGTCCCAGCCCAGGATGGTGCGGGTCAGCTTCTCGACGACGAGTTCGCTGATGTGGCCGCCCGCGTTGCCGCGCACGTCCACGAGGAGCGCGGGCCGGGACACCTCCATGCGCAGGTCGCGGTTGAACTGCGCCCAGCCGGAGCCGCCCATGTCGGGAATGTGCAGGTAGCCGCACCGCCCGCCGCTCAACTCCCGCACCACCTCGCGGCGTTTGGCCACCCAGTCCTGGTAGCGCAGCGGCCGTTCGTCGACCAGTGGCACGACGGCGACCCGGCGGGACGGTCCCGGGCAGCCCTCGGCCGGTGAGAAGGTCAGCTCCACCGTCGTACCGCCCGCACCGGCCAGCAGCGGGTACGGGCCCAGCACGGGATCGACCGGGCGGCCGTCGACGTGGGTCAGCACGGCGCCGTCGCGAATGCCCGTGCCGGCCAGCGGGGAGCGGGCCCTGGAGTCGGAGGAGTCGCCCGGCAGGATGCGCCTGACCAGCCACCGCCCGTCCCGGCAGGTGAAGTTGGCACCGAGCAGGCCCTGCCGGCGCTGGTAGTGCGCCGGGCCCTCGTTGCGCCGGGCGGCGACCACGTAGGCGTGCGAGGTGCCGAGTTCGCCGAGCACCTCGCGCAGCAGGTCGGCGAACTCGTCGGGGGTGGCGACCCGTTCGACCAGCGGGCGGTACTGGTCCAGTACCGCCTCCCAGTCGATGCCGCACATGCCGGGGTCCCAGAAATGGGCGCGGATCAGGCGGCCCGCCTCGTCGTACGCCTGGCGCCACTCCGCGGCCGGGTCGGCCTCGTGCAGGATGCGGCGCAGGTCGATCCAGGTGGTCGAGTCGCCGTCTCCCACCTCGGTCGCCGGTACGGCGCGCAGGTCGTCCTCGTCGAGTACGACCAGCCGGGTGCCGTCGCCGCTGACCCGGAACCAGTCCAGATGGCCGACCAGTTCGGACTTCCTCGCCTTGGCGAGATCGAAGTGCTCCAGGGTGGGCTGCTCGCTCGGGTCGGCCGGGTTGGCGAAGGTCTCGCCGAGCGCACCCGAGATCGGCCAGCGCAGCCAGACCAGGCCGCCGCCCGCGACGGGGTGCAGCGCCGAGTACTTGGAGGCGGTGACCGGGAACGGTGTCACCCGGTTCTCCAGACCCTCGATCTCGACGGTCACCGTGCCGCCCTCGGCGGGCTCGTTCTCCAGGGGGTCCAGGCCGCCCGCCGCGGGGCGGCCCTCGGGGCTGAGGGCGAAGGGGGAGGGGGTCGCGGAGGACAGCGGTACCAGGTGGGGGCGGCAGCCCAGCGGGAAGGACAGGTCGCCGGTGTGCACGTCGTACACCGGGTCGAAGCCGCGCCAGGACAGGAAGGCGAGGTAGCGGCCGTCCCGGGTGAACACCGGGTTCTCGTCCTCGAAGCGGCCGTTGGTGACGTCGACGACGAGCGTGCCCTCGGGGCCGTCGATCCGGGCCATCCTGATCTGCCGCAGAGAGCGTCCGATGCCCGGGTGCGACCAGGTGAGCCATGTCCCGTCGGGAGAGAAGGCGAGGTCGCGCACGGGGCCGTTGACGGAGCGGATCAGCTCGGTGACGGTGCCTCCGGCGGCCACGGGGCCGGTCGCGGTCCCGGCCGCGGTGCCGGTGTCGTCGGGCCCGGGGGCGTCGGCCGCGGTGCCGTTCGCCGCGGCGCCGGTGACCGGCGGGCCCGCAGCCCTCGCCGGGTCCGCCCTGTCCGCGCCGTCGGTTCCGCCGCACCTCCCGTCAGCCTTCCCGTCGGTCCCTTCAGCCTCGTCGGGCCTGTCTGCCTCGTCGGTCCCTT
Source organism: Streptomyces sp. NPDC048392 (assembly GCF_043200575.1). NCBI lineage: Bacteria > Bacillati > Actinomycetota > Actinomycetes > Kitasatosporales > Streptomycetaceae > Streptomyces > Streptomyces sp. NPDC048392. Next base: position 36,670 of record NZ_JBICYB010000028.1, on the reverse strand, counting down.
CAGCCTCGTGAGCCCTGCCTGCTTCGTCGGTCCCTTCAGTGTCATCGGCCCTGCCTGCCCTGCCTGCCGCGTCCGCCGCGTCCGCCGCGTCCGCCGCGTGTGCCGCGTGTGCCGCGTCCGCCGCGTCCAGCGTCGGCGCGACCTCCGCGTCCTGCTCCGCCACGTCGAGGATCAGCAGCCGCCCGTCGTGCGAGGCGACGGCGAGACGTTCGCCCGCCGGGTCCGAGACCAGCTCCAGGACCCGGCCCAGCCGTCCGGAGGCCAGGCGCCGGGCCGCACGGCCGCCGGTCGCCCGGGGCAGGTAGGAGATCTCGACGGCGTCCTCGCCCTCCGCGTCCGTCACGTAGGCGATCCGCCCGCCCGCCCCGAGCATCTCCGGCAGCCGCGCCCTGACCCCCGGGGTGTCGGCGATGGTGCGGGCCGGACCGTCGCGGTGGGTGAGCCAGTACAGGCTGCCGCGTACGACGACGGCGCTCGCGCGGCCCGTCTCGTCGACGGAGACGCCGCCCACGTGCTGGGCCGCGGGCACCTGGTACGTACGCCGTCCCGCGCGCGGGCCGCTCAGCCGCACGTCGAGCCGGCGCGGCACCGAGCCGGGCGCGAGGTCGTCGACGATCCACAGGTCGCCCGCGCACTGGTACACCACCCGGGTGCCGTCGCTCGCCGCGTTGCGGGCGTAGTACGCGTCGTGATCGGTGTGGCGGCGCAGGCCGGAGCCGTCGTGGGCGCAGGAGTAGAGGTTGCCGACGCCTTCGTGGTCGGAGAGGAAGGCGATCCGGCCGCCGACGAACATGGGCGCGGCGAGGTGACCGCCGAGGTCGGGCAGGAGCCGCTGCCCGTGCAGCCAGAGCCGGCCCGTGGCGCCGCCCCGGTAGCGCTTCCAGGCGGCGGGCTCGTGCGGCGGGGTGCCGGTGAGGAGGAGGGATCTGCGCTCGCCGTCGAGGTCGGCGGCCTGGATGTCGGTGACCGGACCCCAGGGCAGCTTGCGGCCGGGATCGCCGTCGGGGGTGACCTTGTAGGCCCAGGTGAGGTGGGAGAACGGCTCGCCGTGCGAGGCGACGGCGAGGACTGCGGTGGTGCCGTCGGGATCGGGAGGCGACCAGCCGCAGACCCGGGTGTCGAGGCTGCCCCAGTGGGTGAGCTGCCGTCCGGGGCCGCCGCCCACCGGCACGAGATGGACCTCCGGGACCAGGGTGCGCCAGCTGGTGTACGCGATGTGCCGGCCGTCGGGGGAGAAGCGCGGATGGCCGGCCTTGGTGCGGTCGACGGTGAGCCGCCAGGCCCGGCCCGGACCGTCGAGGGACGCGAGCCAGAGGTCGTCCTCGGCCACGAAGCACAGCTGGTCGCCACTGAGGTGCGGAAGGCGCAGATAACTCACCCACCCCATGCTTTTCCGGGCACCGGGTACCGGCAACTTATGCGTTGCCGACAACCGTGACCCAGACCACGAACGAAACAGTTTCGTTTCGCTAGTGGCTGGGGTACCTTGGCCGTGTACGAAACGGTGTCGTTCCGACCGGGCGGAACGGAGAGGAGTGGGCGAGATGACGGAGACCGCCACCGCGCGCCGCAGCCGGATCACTCCCGAGCGCGAGGCCGAGTTGTACGAGGCCGTGCTCGACCTGCTCCGGGAAGTCGGCTACGACGCCCTCACCATGGACGCCGTGGCCGCCCGCACCCGGTCCAGCAAGGCGACCCTCTACCGCCAGTGGGGCGGTAAGCCCGAGCTGGTCGTCAAGGCCGTCCGGCACAACAAGCCCGGTTCGATCAGCGACATCGACACCGGCTCGCTCCGCGGTGACCTGCACGCCCTGCTGGTCCGCGAGGACGACTGCACCATGGAGCAGAACTCCGCGCTGATGCGTGGCCTGGCCATGGCACTGCACCAGAATCCGGACCTGCGCCAGGCTTTCCGGGAGCAGCTCATCGAACCGGAGATGGCGGAGGGCCAGAAGGTCCTCCAGCGCGCCGTCGACCGCGGGGAGATCAGACCGGACTGTCCGGCGCTGGACTTCCTGGTCCACATGCTGATCGGCGGATTCGCCACCCGGACGCTGCTGGACGACCAGCCGCCGACGCGGGCCTTCCTCGCCTCCTACCTCGACGCCGTGGTCCTCCCCGCCCTCGGCGTCTCCACCCGCTGACACGTCCCCAACTGAGCCCCACCTGACGTAACCGCTCACGTCGTCGGGCCGATCACCCCTGCCCTGAAGACCCACGACCTGACCGGGAGTACGCCCTCGTGGCCACATTCCTCTACAAACTCGGCCGGCTCGCCTTTCGCCGACGGCACTTCGTCGCCCTGATCTGGGTGGCCCTGCTGACGCTCGCCGGTGTCGGCGCGGCCGGCGCCCCGCCCGCCGGAAACTCCTCCTTCTCCATCCCCGGGACCGAGGCCCAGAAGGCCTTCGACCTGCTGGAACAGCGCTTCCCCGGCCAGAGCGCCGACGGGGCGACCGCACGCGTCGTCTTCAAGGCACCGGCCGGCGAGAAGATGACGGACGCCGGCAACAAGGCGACCGTCACGCAGACCGTCGACGAACTCGCGGACGGCTCCGAGGTCGCCTCGGTCGCCGACCCGTACAAGGGCGACGCCGTCAGCGAGGACGGCACGATCGCCTACGCCTCGGTGAAGTACGACGTCTCCGGCATGGAGCTGGAGGAGTCCACCAAGGACGCCCTGAAGGACGCCGCCCAGCAGGCGCGCGACGCCGGGCTGACCGTCGAGGTCGGGGGTGACGCGCTCCAAGCCGTCCCGGAGACCGGCGCCACCGAGGTCATCGGCATCGCGGTCGCCGCCGTCGTCCTCGTCGTCACCTTCGGCTCACTGGTCGCCGCCGGGCTGCCGCTCCTGACGGCCCTGATCGGCGTGGGCATCGGCGTCTCCTCGATCACCGCGCTGGCGAACGCGCTCGAACTGGGCTCGACCACCTCGATCCTGGCGATGATGATCGGCCTCGCGGTCGGCATCGACTACGCCCTGTTCATCGTCTCCCGCTACCGCGCCGAACTCGCCGAGGGGCGTGAGCGCGAGGAGGCCGCAGGACGGGCGGTCGGCACGGCGGGCTCGGCCGTCGTCTTCGCCGGACTCACGGTCGTCATCGCCCTGGTGGGCCTCGCGGTCGTCAACATCCCGATGCTCACCAAGATGGGCATCGCGGCCGCCGGTACCGTCGCCGTCGCGGTCCTGATCGCCCTGACGCTGATCCCCGCACTCCTCGGCTACGCCGGCCGCAGGGTCAAGCCCGCCGGCGCGAAGAGCAAGCTCCTGGGCCGCTCCCGCAAGGGCACCGAGCAGCCGGAGGGGAAGGCCGGGGGACAGCCCAAGGCCAACCTGGGCACCCGCTGGGCGAGCTTCGTCGTCCGCCGTCCCCTCGCCGTCCTCCTCCTGGGCGTCATCGGCCTCGGCGCCGCCGCGATCCCCGCGTCCTCCCTGGAACTCGGCCTGCCCGACGACGGCTCCCAGCCGACGTCCACGACCCAGCGCCGGGCCTACGACCTGCTGTCGGAGGGCTTCGGCCCCGGCTTCAACGGCCCGCTGATGGTCGTGGTGGACGCCAAGGGCAGCGACGCCCCGAAGGACGCCTTCACCGACGTCGAACAGCAGATCAAGGACCTCGACGGCGTCGTCGCGGTGGCCCCGCCCGCACCCAACAAGGGCGGCGACACCGCGACGATCACCGTGATCCCGGACTCCAAGCCGTCCTCCGCGCAGACCGAGAACCTGGTGCACGCCATCCGTGACGCGGGCGGCGACATCAAGGCGGACACCGGCGCGGAGACCCTGGTCACCGGCTCCACGGCGATGAACATCGACGTCAGCGAGAAGCTCAACGACGCGCTGGTGCCGTACCTGGTCCTGGTCGTCGGCCTGGCCTTCCTCCTCCTCATCGTGGTCTTCCGCTCCATCCTGGTCCCGCTGAAGGCGGCCCTCGGCTTCCTGCTCTCCGTCATGGCGGCCCTCGGCGCGGTCGTCGCGGTCTTCCAGTGGGGCTGGCTGGCCGGCCTGATGGGCGTCGAGGAGACCGGTCCGGTCATGTCGATGATGCCGATCTTCATGGTCGGCGTGGTCTTCGGCCTCGCCATGGACTACGAGGTCTTCCTGGTCACCCGCATGCGAGAGGCATACGTCCACGGCGAGAGGCCCCACCAGGCCGTCGTCACCGGCTTCAAGCACGGCGCACGGGTCGTCACGGCCGCGGCGGTCATCATGATGGCGGTCTTCGCCGGCTTCATCGGCTCCAGCGAGTCGATGGTCAAGATGATCGGCTTCGGCCTCGCGATCGCCGTCTTCTTCGACGCGTTCGTCGTCCGCATGGCCATCGTCCCGGCGGTCCTCGCCCTGCTCGGCAAGAAGGCCTGGTGGCTGCCGAAGTGGCTGGACCGCGCGCTGCCCAACGTGGACGTCGAGGGCGAGGGCCTGCGCACGGCCGACGAGCGGGGCCCGGGCCCCGACGAGGACCGGGAGCTGGTGCGCGCCTGACCCGCCGCCCCCTCTGAGGGGAGGGACGACACAGACCAGCCGGTGAGGGTTCCGTGGGGACGGGGCTGCCCTCACCGGCTTTCCTTGTTCCGAGGCCCCCGACCCGGTCGCGTGCGACTTGCACGTACCGCTACCGTGCCCTCCATGACGACGACCGACGACGCCTCCCACGCCTCCGCCGCCCACCCCCGCTTCGCCGCCGCCCTGCGCGAGCTCGGACTCGGCGACCTGGCCGGACGGGCTCGGCGATTCCCGGAGGCCACGCGCACCGCCACCGAGGCCGCCGCCGCGATCGGGTGCGGGCTGAGCCAGATCTGCAAGTCGCTCGTCTTCGCCGCGGACGGCGCACCCGTACTGATCCTCATGGACGGCGCCTCCCGCGTCGACCTGGACCGGATCCGGCAGGAACTCGGCGCCGAGAAGGTCACGCGTGCCAAGGCCGACGTCGTACGGGAGACGACCGGGTACGCGATCGGCGGGGTGCCGCCCTTCGGGCACCGGACCCGGACGCGGGTGCTCGCCGACCGGTCCCTGCTCGCCCACGAGGTGGTCTGGGCCGCCGCCGGCACGCCGTACGCCGTCTTCCCGATGGAGCCCAAGGACCTCGTCGCCACCGCCGGCGCCGCCCTCGTGGACGTGCGCGAGCGCTCCGAGTGACGCCCCTGGTCACCGCCGCAGTCCTGCTCGCGGCGGTCACCCACGCCGGCTGGAACGCCATCGCCCACCGCGTCCCCGAGGTGGGGGCCGGGCTGATGCCGCACACCGGGTAGTGCGTACGGCCGTGGTGAGGCGCACCCTGGAAGCAGGTGTTCCGGAGGTGATCGTCATGATGCACACCACAGTGGGATGGCATGTCGAGCTGGAGTTCACGGAGGACGACCAGCACACGCGGGCGGTCGCGATGGTGCGGCTCCCCGACGGCACCGAGGTCCGCGCGCACGGCCACGCCAGCCGTCACCGGGTCGACTCGCGGCAGCCACGCGTCGGTGAGGAGGTCGCGGGCGCACGCGCGTTGAACGAGCTGGCGATGCAACTGCTCACCAAGGCGCACGACGAGATCGACGCGGCGTCGGGGAGGACCTCACACCCCATCCACGTCTGAGCCGGCCCGGCCCAGCGACGCCCGCACCGCCCGCACCAGCGCCTGCGCCCGCGGGTCGGCCGTCACGGTCTTGCGGAAGCCGTTGGTGACGTAGCCGAGGGCGACGCCGGTCTCCGGGTCGGCGAAGCCGAGGGAGCCGCCGCGGCCCGGGTGGCCGAAGGAGCCGGGGGCCAGGAACGGGGACGCGCTGCCGTGCAGCATGTAGCCGAGGCCGAAGCGGGTGCCCACCACGAGGACCCGGTCAGGCCCGGCGGACTCCTCGGCGCGGGCCCGCTCCATGGTCGCCGGGTCGAACAGCCGCACGCTCCGCGTCACGCCGTCGACCTCGCCGATCAGCGCCGCGTAGAAGCGGGCCAGCCCGTCGGCCGTCGCGATGCCGTTGGCGGCCGGGAGAGCGGCGGCGCGGTACACCGGGTCGTTCTGCTCGGGGAACGGCGAGATCGCGGCGAAGGCGCGACGGGTGAGGGAGTCCGGATTCCCGTACGCCTCGGTGACCGAACGCTTGGGGCGCAGCCGGGGGCCGTTCCCCGGCCCCGACGGCTCGGGGTCCGCCAGGCGCCCGACCCGACCTGCCCGGCCGGCCGCCTCCTCCGCGGCGGGCAGCCCCACCCACAGGTCGAGGCCCAGCGGCCGGGCGATCTCGTCCGCGATCCACTCCCCGGTGCCCCGGCCGCCCGTCACCCGGCGGACCAGCCCGTCGAGCAGCCAGCCGTAGGTCAGCGCGTGGTAGCCGTGGTCGGTGCCCGGCTCCCAGACGGGGGCCTGGGCGGCGACAACCGCGGGGCCCCGCAGCGGGTCGAGGGCCTCCTCGGGGGTGAGCGGACGGTCCAGGACCGGCAGCCCGGCCCGGTGGTTCAGCACGTGCCGGACCAGCACCCGCTCCTTGCCGTGCGCCTTGAACTCCGGCCAGTACTCGCCCACCGGCGCGTCCAGGTCCAGCTCGCCGCGCCGGTGCAGCAGCAGCGGTACGGCGGCGGCGACGCCCTTGGTCGCCGAGCGGACCACCTGGGCGGTGCCCCGGCGCCACGGCTCGGTGCCGTCGACGTCCCTGGTGCCGCCCCACAGGTCGACGACCTTGCGCCCGTTCCGGTAGACGGCGACGGCCGCGCCCCGGTCGCCGAGCACGGTGAAGTTCCGTGCGAACGCGTCCCTCACCGGCTCGAAGCCCTCGGCCACTGTGCCGTGCACGTCCACGCCCACCTCTGTACGTCCCTTCCGATCGTCCGCGACGGTGGGTGCAACCGTTACCGGCCCGCCGCGATTCCTCGGCCGCGTGTCAGCCGTCCGCCTCCGCCGTCCGCCGTCCGCCGTCCGCCGTCCGCCGTCCGCCGTCCGCCGTCCGCCTCCGCCGTCCGCCGTCCGCCGTCCGCCGTCCGCCGTCCGCCGTCCGCCTCCGCCGTCCGCCTCCGCCGTCCGCCGTCCGCCTTCGCCGTCCGCCTCCGCCGTCCGCCTCCGCCGTCCGCCTTCGCCGTCCGCGCGTCAGCCGGTCGCCCGCGCCGACCGCGGGTCGAAGCCGAAGGGCAGCTCCAGGCGGTGGGCGCGCATCAGCTCGTCGTCCGACAGCAGTTCCCCCGTCGGGCCGTCCGCCGCGATCACGCCGTCACTGAGGACCAGCGCGCGGGGGCACAGCTCCAGGGCATAGGGCAGGTCGTGGGTGACCATCAGGACCGTCACGTCCAGGGAGCGCAGGATGTCGGCGAGTTCGCGGCGGGAGGCCGGGTCGAGGTTGGAGGAGGGCTCGTCCAGGACCAGGATCTCCGGTTCCATGGCGAGTACGGTCGCCACCGCCACCCGGCGCCGCTGGCCGAAGGAGAGGTGGTGCGGGGGGCGCTCCTTGAAGCCGGCCATGCCGACCAGCGTGAGCGCCCGGTCCACGCACGCCTCCAGCTCCGCCCCCCGCACCCCGGCCGCCGCCGGTCCAAAGGCCACGTCCTCGCGCACGGTCGGCATGAAGAGCTGGTCGTCGGGGTCCTGGAAGACGATGCCGACCCGGCGCCGGATCTGAGCCATGTTCCGCTTGTCCACCGGCAGCCCGGCGACGGTGACCGTGCCGGTGCCGCCGGTCAGGATGCCGTTGAGGTGCAGGACCAGGGTCGTCTTGCCCGCGCCGTTCGGCCCGAGCAGCGCGACCCGCTCACCGCGCGCGACGGAGAAGTCCACGCCGAACAGGGCCTGGTGTCCGTCGGGGTAGGCGAAGGCGAGGCCGGAGACGTCGAGGGAAGCGGGCGCGTCGGACACGGGGTCGGTCAAGGGCTCGGTCACAGCGTCCATCCCAGCAGACAGACCACCAGCGCCGCACACGGGAGGGCCAGCGCGTACGACCACTGGGTCCGGGACGCGGTCACCTCGTCGATCACCGGCATCGAACCGGCGTACCCGCGGCTGACCATGGCCAGGTGCACGCGTTCGCCGCGTTCGTAGGAGCGGATGAAGAGGGCCCCGGCGGACTTGGCGAGCACGCCCCAGTGGCGGACGCCGCTCGCCTCGAAGCCCCGTGACTCCCGGGCGATCCGCATCCGCCGCATCTCGTCCGCGATCACGTCGCCGTACCGGATCATGAACGACGCGATCTGCACCAGCAGCGGCGGCAGCCTCAGCCGCTGGAGGCCGAGGAGCAGCGCCCGCAGCTCGGTCGTGGAGGCCAGCAGTACGGAGGCGGCGACGCCCAGCGTGCCCTTGGCCAGGACGTTCCAGGCGCCCCACAGGCCGTTGACGCTCAGCGACATGCCGAGGACGCCGACCCGCTCTCCCTCCGCCACGAAGGGCATCAGCACCGCGAACGCGACGAACGGCACCTCGATCAGCAGCCGCTTGAGCAGGAACCCGGGCGGGACACGGGCCGCGTACGCGACCGCGGCCAGCAGGACGGCGTACAGACCGAAGGCCCACATCGCCTCGCGCGGCGTCGACACCACGACGACCACGAAGGCGAAGGCCGCGGCGAGCTTGGTGTGCGGCGGCAGACCGTGCACGGGGGAGTGCCCGTGCCGGTAGAGCCGGTGTGCGTGGCCCGCGCCCACGTCAGACGGCCGTTTCCGGGCTGCTCGGGGAGGCGTCGTCGCCGCGGCGCCTGCGCACCGCCCAGAACACGGCGCTGCCCGCGACGACGGTGACGCCGACACCGATCACCCCCGCGAGGCCTCCGGACACGCGGGGGTCGGTGATGTCCCTGACGCCGTAGTCGGCGAGCGGGGAATCGGCGTTCGCGTGCTCCTCGGCCTTCTTGTCGATGCCCTTGTCGGAGGCGACCTTCTCCAGGCCGTCCGGGTCGGCGGAGGCGTAGAAGCTGACGAAACCGGCGAGGACCAGCGAGGCGACGAGACCGGCGATCCACACCCCGCGGTGCGAACGGGCGGCGACGGGCGCGGGGGCGGGCCCGGCGTCGGAGGCGTCGGGGACGTCGGGGACGTCGACCAGTTCGCCGTTCACCCGCAGCTTGAGCCGCTGCTGGAGCCCGCGTGCCCCGTACACCAGGTCCGGGCGTACGGCGATGACGGCGCCGACGGTCAGCGCGGTGATCGCGGCCTCGCCGATGCCGATCAGCACGTGCACGCCGATCATCGCGGTGGCGACCTTGCCGATGGAGACGTCGGTGGTGCCGCCGGCCCAGTACAGGAACGTGAAGGCGAGGGCCGCGGCCGGTACGGAGACGAGCGCGGCGACGAAGGAGGCGACGGTGACCGAGCGACGGGTGCGCGGCAGGACCTTCACCAGGCCCCGGAAGAGGGCGTAGGCGACGACCGTGGTGACGATCGCCATGTCGGTGATGTTGACACCGAGCGCGGTCAGGCCGCCGTCGGCGAAGAGGATGCCCTGCATGAGCAGGACGACGGAGACACACAGGACGCCCGTACAGGGCCCCACGAGGATGGCGGCGAGGGCGCCGCCGAGCAGATGTCCGCTGGTCCCCGCGGCGACGGGGAAGTTCAGCATCTGCACCGCGAAGATGAACGCGGCGACCAGCCCCGCCAGGGGCGCGGTCCGTTCGTCCAGCTCACGGCGCGCGCCGCGCAGACTGACCGCGATGGCGCCGGCGGCGACGACTCCGGTCACGGCGGAGGTCGGGGCGTTGATGAATCCGTCAGGTACATGCACGCAACGATGATAGAAGCCACCTGCAAGTCGTTCGCAAGAGCGAGGTGCAGGCCGATCTCACATGTGATGTTCGGCTCACAAGGCGTGAGCCGGGGAATATGGGACATTGGAGAGGGGTGAGGACACACAGCCTCGGTAAGGGTGGCAGAGCGTAAGGGGCGACCCCATGTCCGTAGTCGAGCAGTACGCACGAGCCCACATCCTGACGGACGCGGACCTCCCCGATCAGGACGACGGCGGCGCGACACCCGTCGTCCTGCGCTACGACCCCGGCCTCGACCCCTCGCTGGTGTGCGTCGCCCTGCCCGGCAGGGGCCGCGGGTCCGTCTCCCGCGAGTGGACCTTCTCCCGCGAGCTGCTGGAACAGGGCCTGCGCGCGCCCGCCGGAAGCGGCGCGGTACGGGTGTGGCCGTGCGGGCGGGTGCAGGCCGTGGTCGAGTTCCACTCCCCGCAGGGCTGCTCGGTGGTCCAGTTCGAGACCAAGGCGCTCATCCGGTTCCTGCGCAGCACCCACCAGGCGGCCGCCCAGCCGGTGGCCCACTGAGCCCCCGGCCGCGACCGCGGGAGCGTCAGCTTCCCGCCTTGAGCAGCGCCGCGACGATCGGGCCCGCGGTGTCGCCCCCGTGCCCGCCCTGCTGGACCACGCCCGCCGCGGCCAGGTCGCCCCGGTACGCCGTGAACCAGCCGTTGGGCTTCTCCTGGCCGTCGACCTCGGCCGAACCGGTCTTCGCGCCGACGTCACCGCCGACCCCGGCCATCGCCTCCGCGGCGGTGCCGTAGGCGGCCGTGTACGCCATCAGCTCGCGCAGCTGCGCGAGCGTGGCGCCGGACATCGTGCGGGAGGCGGTGGCGAGCGCCCGCCCGTCGACCGACGGGGCGACCAGGTACGGCTGGTGGAAGCCGCCCGACTTCACGGTCGCCGACACCGACGCCATGTTCAGCGGGTTCATCCGCACGCCGCCCTGGCCGATGAGGGAGGCGGCCATCTGCGCCTTGCTCTGCACCGGCACCGAGCCGTCGAAGGTGGACACGCCGACCGTCCAGTTGTTCATCGACAGGCCGAAGACCTCCTTCGCCTGCCTGGTCAGGTCGTCGTCCGCCAGCTCGGGGGCCTGGCTGATGAAGGCCGTGTTGCAGGAGCGGGCGAAGCTCGCCTTGAAGGTGCCGTCCTTGATCTCGAACTTGTCGTCGTTATGGAACTTCCAGCCGCCGTAACTGAAGTACTTCGGGCACGGGTGCTTCTCGTTCACGGACGCCAGGTCCTTCTCGAGCAGCATCGAGGCCGTGACGACCTTCATGGTGGAGCCGGGGGCCAGTGAGCCCTGGAAGGCGGTGTTGAAGCCGTGCCCGCCGTTGGCGACCGCGAGGATCTCGCCGGTGGAGGCGCGCAGCAGCACCACCGACGCCCGCGCCTTGCCGGCCACCTGCTGCTCGGCGACGCGCTGGAGGGCGGGGTCCAGGGTCGTCCTCAGCGTGCCGGGCGTGCCCTTGCGCAGTTCCAGCAGCGTCTTGTCGGCGGCCCCGTCCGTCTCGGACCCCTTGGTCCCCTCGGACTCCTCGGACCCTTTGGTCCCCTCGGTCCCCTTCGCGTCTTCGGCGGTGCTGCCGCGCACCACGCGCAACTCGATGCCCGGGGTGCCACCGGCCTTCTTGCCGTACTTCTCGCGCAGTCCGTCCAGGACGGTGCCGAGGGACGGGTACTTCGCGGCGGTGATCTCCGCTCCGTCCCGGTCCAGCGCCTTGACCGGCGGGTCACCGGCCTTCCCGGTGACCAGCTTGTCGCCGTCCTTCAGCTCCGGATGGACGACGGCGGCGTGCCAGTCGACGCGGGGCTCGCCGTCGCCGGCCCGGCGGACGACGGTCAGCGCGCTGTCGTACGCCAGTGGTCCCGTCGCCTTGTCGTAGGCGACGGCGGCCTTGACGGAGAACGGGACCTTCGCGCCGGCCGCAGTACCCGCGGTGAAGGTGGCGTCCTTGACGTGGGCGTCCTCGGTGTAGCCGGTGAGCAGGGCCTTCGCGGCCTCGGCGTCGTCCGTCGCGGCGGCCGCGGCGGCCACGTCGCCCCGCTGCCAGGCGGTCAGGAACCGCTGGGCGGCCGTGGAGACCTCGGCCGCCGTCAGGGGGCCCGACCTCGCCTTCTCGTCGGCCGCCGCGGACTTCGTCCTCGTGTCGTCCTCGGTGCCCGCGTCGCCGCCGTACACCGCGTAGACACCGAATCCGGCGCCGGCCACGACCACCGCGGCCACACTGCCGATCACGGCGGGTCTCGTCCTGCGCCGCCCGGTGGCGGCCCTTCTGCTGCCCACTGCTTCCCGTTCCTCCGCGGTGCCCGGTTTCCCGGGGTCCCTCGGTGCCCTCGTTGCCCGATGCTTCCAACGACGGCGACCACAGTAAGGGCATCCGTCAGAGCCGGTCCGTCTCAGCCGCCGGCTCGTAGCACATCTGCGACGATCGGCCCGGCCGCGTCGCCGCCGTGGCCGCCCTCCTCGGTCATCGCCGCCGCCGCGACGTCGTCGCGGAAGCCGGTGAACCAGGCGTTCGAGACCGCCTGCCCGTCGACCTCGGCCGACCCGGTCTTGGCGCCGATGTCGCCGTGGAGCCCGGACATGGCGTTGACGGCGGTGCCCTGGGTGGCGGTGAGCCGCATCATCTGCTTGATCTGGGAGGCGGTGTTCCGCGGCAGCCCCTTGGCGGTGGCGGGCTTGCGGTCGTCCAGGCCGAACGGCACCAGGTAGGGCTGGCGGAACTCACCCGTGATGGCGGTCGCGGTGACCGAGGCCATGTTCAGCGGGTTCATCTGGACCTGGCCCTGCCCGATCGCGTTGGCCGCGCGGTCCGGCCCCGGAGAGGCGGGGACGCTCCCGTCGAAGGAGACGATGCCGGTCTGCCAGTTGTCCTGCCCGAGCCCGAAGCGCTCCTGGGCCTCCCGGGTCAGCGAGGAGTCGCTGATCGGTTTCTCGTCGATGAGCTTGATGAAGCCGGTGTTGCACGAACGCATGAAGGTGTTGGCGAGCGTGGCGCTCTCGTTGGGCTTCATGGTGGTGATGTTGTGGAAGGTCTGGCTCTGCCAGATCGCGGTCTCGGTGCAGGGAGCAGGGCCGTTCATCGAGGTCACACCGTTGTCGATGAGCATGGCGGCCGTGATGATCTTCATCGTGGAACCGGGGGCGACCTTGCCCTGGAAGGCCGCGTTGAAGCCGTCCTTGCGGTTGTTGGCCACGGCCAGCACCTCGCCGGTGCTCGGCTTCACGGCGACCACGGAGGACTCGCCGTACCGCTTCACCGCCTTCTCGGCCGCCGCCTGCACGCTCGCGCTGAGCGTCGTCTCGAGTGTCCCGGGCTTGCCCTCGGTCAAAGTCAGCAGCGGGGTGTCCGGCGCGTTCGAGACCGTGTGCCGGACGGCCAGCTCGACGCCGGGGGTGCCGCCCGCCCGGGCGCCGTACTTCTCCCGGAGCGTCGCGATGACCGGGCCCAGCGAGGGGTACTTCTCCTTGCTCAGCACGGCGCCGTTCCGCCCGACGGCCTCGATCTGCGGGGTCGCCGACTCCTCGGTGACCAGGGTGTCCCCGTCCTTCAGGTCGGGGTGGACGACGGACGGTTCCCAGTCCACCAGTGCCCGCCCGCTGGTCTCACCGCGCACCACCGTGAGCCTGCTCTTGTACGTCAGCGGCTTGGCCGCGCCCTCGTACGACACCCTGGCCTTCACCGTGAACGGCACGGAGGTGCCTGCCGCCGTGCCCGGCGTGATCTCGACGCCGGTGATGTGCGCGTCCTCGCCGTAGGCCGTCAGCAGCGTCCCGGCGATCGAGGCGTTGTTGGTGTACGACGCGGCGGTCGTCGCGTCGCCCTTCTCCCAGGCCGTGAAGAACTTCTCCGTCGTCTCCCCGACCTCGTCCCCGCTCGGCGGACCGCTCTTGGCCGACGAACCCGCGGGCCCCGAGCCCCCGTCGCCGTTCAGCGCCGACACCACGTTGTAGGTGCCGTACCCGGCACCGCCCACCATCGCGGCGCACACTCCGCCTATGACGGCGGCCTTCACCCCCCTGCCCATCGGCAGTCTCCCTCCCCGTCGGACCTTCCGCCCGCCTTCTTGAACACGTTCAGAAGTAGTTGGAGCAGCAGTCTAGGTGCCGGGAGTGGCCGGCGGTACGGCTGTGTCCGTTTGGTGGCCCAAAGGAGACCCGGCGGGGTGTGGTGGGCCCGGACAGGCAGGGCGCGAGAGGGCCCGTCGGCCTTCCGCCGGCCGACGGTTGGTCACCGGCCCGTCCTTCGGGCCGCCTGTTGCCCCGCGACGGCTGCGGCGACGGAGGCGTGAAGGCCGGGTCCCGGCCGGTGAGGACCCGACCGCGGAACTCCTCCACGAGGCGGACACCGGAGAGGCCGGCGGAATCGGCATGGTTGATCTCGCGGGCAGCGTTCCGCCGTTTGCCGGGCAACAGCCCCCTCGTCCGCCCCCTGCCTCACCGCCTACGAGCGCGGCGAGAAGGCCCGTGTCCAGCGCCTGCGCCGCGACCTCCTCCGGTGTGCCGCCTATGGCGTCGACCTCGACACCCGTGACGTCCACTCATGCTCGGCGGTGGCGTCCTGAGCGCCGAGGCGGACCGCGTGCGGCTCCTGCCGTGCACGGGTGTCCACGGGCGCACCGCGCTGCTTCTCACGGACGGTGACGGGCCCGTTTCCCGGCTCGCCGACTACATGGAAGCGGTGCAACTCGGCTTGGGGGAGCGGCTGCTCGGCAGGGCACGGGAAGTGCTGGAGGAGCAGCGGCCGGGGGCCGGGGAACCGCGTCTCCTGACCGGTCGGTTGACGGACGCGCTTGCGGATGCCCTGCTCAGCCGGGTCGCGTGGCGTTGCCTGGGGGAGCGGGGCGGGGCCCGGGGGACGGAACCGCACCGGAACCGCGTGCCTACGGCCTGCTCCCCCTCCCCGGCCGGGATCTCGCCTCGGCCCGAGCCGCGCACGGCACCACGTCCGTGACACATGCCGGTCGCGGGGTCTGCCGACCGGTACGACGGACGACCTCGTGGCCGTCACCGGCGAACTGGTCGCCAACGCCCTGGAGCACACGGACAGCCGTACCGTCACGACCACCTGCGCCCTCACCGCCGAGACGGTCACGGTCGGCGTGACCGACGACGGCCGGAGGGGCGGTACGCCGGTGATCCCCGCGTCGGCCGGTACGCGCGAGTCGGAGTCGGAGTCGGAACACGGGCGAGGTCTGTTGATCACCGCTGCGCCGGCCGCCCGGTGGGGAACGCGGCGGACGGGCGGAGCGCTGACGGTCTGGGCCGAGGACGGCGTCGGGGCCGTGGCGGGCGCCCCGGCCGGTTTCGGGTGAGCGGGGACTCGTGCCACGACCGACGGGTTGCGGCCCCGTGCTCCTCGGGCGGCCCTGTGCGGCACTCGGCATCGATCGGGCCGTCCGAGGGTACCGGCGCCCTGGTGAGCGCACTGGTGACACCCTGGCGCTCGGGAGACTGTGGAACCGCCGGAGCCCGACGCGCGCCGGCTGTGGTCCGTAGAAACGTGCGCAGTAAGGCGCTTACTGTCATCGCCTCGCTCATGTGAGCGCGCGAAGGACAGTGGTGCGTGGAGTGCTCACGTGCGGCGAGGCACCCGGGAGTGGCGGGGCGCGGTCCGGGGCCGGTCTGCGGGAGAAGGCGGGCGGCGACCGCCACCGCCCCGAGAACGAGCACGAGGGCACCACACGCCGCCGTGCCCTCACGACGTCACTGCCCGGCCAGACCCCGGCCAGACCCCGGCCGAACCCCTGGCCCAGACCCCAGCTAGACCCACGTGTCGAGCCACATACGGGCCCGCCAGTCGTCCATCGGGATCGCCGTGCCCGTGTACAAGGGCCAGAAGTAGATGAAGTTCCAGGCGATGAGCAGCACCAGGACGCCCGCGCCCGTCGCCCCCGCGACCCGGCGGGTGTCGCCGCAGCCCGGGCGGCCGATGATCGCCCCCAGCAGCATCGCCACCGCGAGGCACAGGAACGGGACGAAGACGACGGCGTAGAAGATGAAGATCGTGCGCTCCTGGTACAGGAACCAGGGCAGGTACCCGGCCGCGATGCCGCAGGCGATGGCGCCCGCGCGCCAGTCGCGGCGGAAGACCCAGCGCCACAGGACGTACAGGAGCGCGAAGCAGCCCACCCACCAGAGGAACGGCGTGCCCAGGGCCAGGACCTCGCGGGCGCACTTCTCGCCCGCGTCGACGGGGCAGCCGTCCGAGCCCGCCGACGGCGACTCGTAGAAGTAGGAGACCGGGCGGCCCAGGACGATCCAGCTCCAGGGGTTCGACTGGTACGTGTGCGGCGAGGTGAGGTGGGTGTGGAACTCGAGGACCTGCGTCTCGTAGTGCCACAGGCTGCGCCACCAGTCGGGGAAGAGCCACGACCAGGAGCTGTTCGCGCCGTCCTTCGCCGCCCAGTCGCGGTAGTAGCCGCCGCCGCCGTCGGAGGGGGAGAGGATCCAGCCCAGCCAGGACAGGACGTAGGTGGCCAGCGCGACCGGGACCGTGGACAGGAACGCCCAGCCCAGGTCGTGCCTCAGCACGGCCAGATGCGGGCGGTGGGCGCCCGCGACGCGGCGGGAGCCGACGTCCCACAGCACGGCCATCACACAGAAGGCGACCATGATGTACAGGCCGTTCCACTTGGTGGCCGCCGCCAGGCCCAGCATCAGGCCCGCCGCGAGCCGCCAGGGGCGCCACCCGAGCCGGAGGGTCTCGGCGACGCGCGCGTCCGGGCGGACGCGGCCGTCCTCGTCCACCGGCAGCGCGGCGGCGAGTTTCTCCCTGACCCTGTCGCGGTCGACGACCAGGCAGCCGAAGGCGGCCAGTACGAAGAACATCAGCACGCTGTCCAGCAGCGCGGTGCGGCTCATCACGAAGTGCAGCCCGTCCACCGCCATCAGCGCGCCGGCCAGGCACCCCAGGAACGTGGAGCGGAACAGCCGGCGCCCGATCCGGCACAGCAGCAGCACCGACACCGTGCCGAGCAGGGCCGTCATGAACCGCCAGCCGAACGGGTCGAACCCGAACATCAGCTCGCCGAGACCGATGACGTACTTGCCGACCGGCGGGTGCACGACGTACGCCGCGTCGGCCGGGATCGGGACGTGCCCGCCCGAGTTCAGGATCAGGTCGTTGGCGTTCTTGTCCCAGTTGACCTCGAACCCGCGGTGGACCAGCGCCCACGCGTCCTTGGCGTAGTACGTCTCGTCGAATATCACCGCCTTCGGGCTGCCCAGGTTCCAGAACCTCAGCACACCCGCGAGCAGCGCCACCAGCAGCGGCCCGCCCCAGGCCGACCAGCGCACGATCCGGTCGGCCGGCGCCTTGGCGAGGCCCAGGAAGGCCCACAGGCGGGGGCCGGGACTCGTGTACGGCGGCACCAGCCGGTCGCGTACGTCGTCGGCCGCGGGCCCCGCCGTGTAGCCGAAGCGGCGCAGCCGCTGCTGCCAGGTGGGCCGCTCGTCGCGCGGGGCCTGGCCCTGCCGGGTGTCCGTGGAGGACGCGGTACTGGTCACCGCGCCATCGTAGGGAACCGCGCTGTGCACGTCCCGCGCACGGCCCTCACCGATGGGCCGGACGCGTCCTCCCGGCAGGACGTGGCGGGAGGTCCGCCCGTCCCTGGGAGGATGGGGGAGTGACTGGAACCCTTGTACTGGCGGGCACCCCCATCGGCGACGTCCAGGACGCCCCGCCACGGCTCGCCGCGGAACTGGCCGGCGCGGACGTCGTCGCCGCCGAGGACACCCGGCGGCTGCGCCGGCTCACCCAGGCGCTCGGCGTCGCCCCCACGGGGCGTGTCGTGTCCTACTTCGAGGGCAACGAGTCCGCCCGTACGCCCGAACTCGTCGAGGAACTGGCGGGCGGTGCGCGGGTGCTGCTGGTCACCGACGCCGGGATGCCCTCGGTGTCCGACCCCGGCTACCGGCTGGTCGCCGCCGCCGTCGAGCGAGGCGTCCGCGTCACCGCCGTCCCCGGCCCGTCCGCCGTGCTCACCGCGCTCGCCCTGTCCGGGCTGCCGGTCGACCGGTTCTGCTTCGAGGGCTTCCTGCCCCGCAAGGCCGGCGAGCGGCTGACCCGGCTGCGCGAGGTCGCCCAGGAGCGCCGGACCCTCGTCTACTTCGAGGCCCCGCACCGTCTCGACGACACCCTCGCCGCCATGGCCGAGGTCTTCGGCGCCGACCGGCGGGCCGCCGTCTGCCGGGAGCTGACCAAGACGTACGAGGAGATCAGGCGCGGCGGACTGGGCGAGCTGGCCGCGTGGGCCGCCGAGGGGGTGCGCGGCGAGATCACCGTCGTCGTCGAGGGCGCCCCGGAGAAGGGACCCGGGGAACTCGGCGCCGAGGAGCTGGTGCGCAGGGTGCGGGTGCGCGAGGAGGCGGGGGAGCGGCGCAAGGAGGCGATCGCCGCGGTGGCCGCCCAGGTGGGCGTGCCCAAGCGGGAGGTGTTCGACGCGGTGGTGGCGGCCAAGAACGCGGGGGTCTGACGGTCTGCCCTTGACCCGGCCCTGACCTTGCGGGCCCTTGGGCCAAGGGCGGCCCAAATCGCCCCAAATACTCGGCCGCACCCGGTGCTTTCCCGCTGGTGGAGGAGTCCACTGGAGGAAGGAGAGAGCGAACCGAAGGAGCCGGGATGAGCATGAGTGAGAGCGCCGCACCGACCGGAACGCGTGCCGGTGCCACCGCCGTCGTCCACGAGTCGTACTCCTTCGCCTGCATGCGCTGCGGGCACGGCTGGGAGCAGTCGTTCGAGATCGAGCACCACACGGACGCCGACGGCCACGCATTCGTGCTCTACGTCGCGGACGGCCGCGTCGTCCCCTCTCCGCTGACCCGGCCGACCTGTGCCAACTGCGACAACCACGTCGTACGGATCATGCGCCCGGGCCGGGTCGCCTCGGTGCGCGACACCACGCACGGGGTCCATCGGGTGCCGCCTGCCGGTCCCCTGCAGGTGCCGCAGGTTCCCGAGGTGCCGGGGCCGCGCGCGCCGGGACTCTCCGACGAAGGCCGCCACTGGCACCTGAGCGACCTGCTGCACGCCCTCCACCTCCACCGCAAGGCGAGCTGACCCCTCCGGGGCCGCACGGGAGCTTCCGTAGGATCGGAGGCATGCCTTCGAACGCCTCGGGCCGGTCCGACAAGAACGACGCGCCCCCGCTCCCCGAGCCCCTCCGGGTCCCCGTCGCCGACTCGCACACCCACCTCGACATGCAGTCCGGCACGGTCGAGGAGGCGCTCGCCAAGGCCGCGTCGGCCGGCGTCACGACCGTCGTCCAGGTCGGCTGCGACCTCGCCGGGTCCCGCTGGGCGGCCGAGACCGCGGCGGCACACGACGCCGTGCACGCCACCGTCGCCCTGCACCCCAACGAGGCGCCGCGCATCGTGCACGGGGATCCCGACGGCTGGTCGAGGCAGGGCGCTCGGCAGCCCGGCGGTGACGCGGCGCTCGACGACGCCCTCGCGGAGATCGACCGGCTCGCGGCGCTGCCGCAGGTCAAGGGCGTCGGCGAGACCGGCCTCGACCACTTCCGCACCGGCCCCGAGGGCAAGGACGCGCAGGAGCGCTCCTTCCGCGCCCACATCGAGATCGCCAAGCGGCACGGCAAGACCCTCGTCATCCACGACCGCGACGCCCACACCGACGTCCTGCGCGTGCTCAAGGAAGAGGGCGCCCCCGAGCGCACCGTCTTCCACTGCTACTCCGGCGACGCGGACATGGCCGAGACCTGCGCACGCGCCGGGTACTACCTGTCCTTCGCGGGCAACGTCACCTTCAAGAACGCCCAGAACCTGCGCGACGCCCTCGCCGTCGCCCCGCCGGAGCTGGTCCTGGTGGAGACCGACGCGCCCTTCCTGACGCCGGTGCCCTACCGGGGGCGGCCGAACGCGCCCTACCTGGTGCCGGTCACGGTGCGCGCCATGGCGGCCGTCCGGGGCGTCGACGAGGACACCCTGGCGACCGCCCTCGCCGCGAACACGGCCCGCGCCTTCGCGTACTGAGCGACGGTACGCCACGCTGCGTAGCGGCGCCGCTTTGGAGAGTGACGACCACTCCGCTAGGTTCTGGTGGCCCGATCCGGACCCCTGGAGCGTGTCGGCGTGAGCAGAACGCAGTTCGAGCCATCAGAGGCATACACGGCGTACGCGGCATACACGGCGTACGACGAGGCGT
Source organism: Streptomyces sp. NPDC048392 (assembly GCF_043200575.1). Classification (NCBI taxonomy): domain Bacteria; kingdom Bacillati; phylum Actinomycetota; class Actinomycetes; order Kitasatosporales; family Streptomycetaceae; genus Streptomyces; species Streptomyces sp. NPDC048392. The sequence continues at coordinate 16,802 of NZ_JBICYB010000028.1, read as the reverse complement.
ACGCGGCATACACGGCGTACGAGGCGTACGAGGCGTACCCGGCGTACGGCCACCTCGCACCGTACGACCTGCACAGCGCGCCGACCCTCCCCTACGGCGACACCTACCGGCCCGCCCACGAGCCGACCGTCCCCGCGCTGCCCCGGCAGGGCGCGCCGCGGACGCCGCCGGTGCGCGCGCCGGGTGACGGGCGGGCCGAGCGCCGGCGCCGGGCGCGGTGCGCGGGGCGCGCGGACAGCTCCCTGCGCCGGCTGCTGCCGCGGGCGCTGGTGGTGGCGTTCCTGGCGGGCGGAACCACCGCCTTCGTCGCCCAGGACAAGGCGGTCGAGCTGACCGTCGACGGCACCCCGCGCACCCTGCACACCTTCGCCGACGACGTGACCCAACTGCTCGCCGAGCAGGGGGTCCAGGTGGGCGCCCACGACGTGATCGCGCCGGCCCCCGGCACCCCGCTGACCAGCGGCGAAGACGTCACCGTCCGCTACGGTCGGCCGGTCCTGCTCACCCTCGACGGCCACCGCCGCCAGGTGTGGACGACCGCGGAGACGGTGGACGGGGCCCTGCGCCGGCTCGGCGTACGGACCGAGGGCGCGTACCTGTCCACCGAGGGCTCCCGGCGCATCGGCCGGGAGGGCCTCGCCCTGGTGGTGCGGACCGAACGGGTGGTGACCGTCATGGCGGACGGCCGGGCCCGCGCCGTCCGCACCAACGCCGCGACCGTGCGGGAGGCCGTCGAGGAGGCCGGCATCACCCTGCGCGGCGAGGACACCACCTCCGTCCCCGCGACCGCCTTCCCGCGCGACGGCCAGACCGTCACGGTGCTGCGGATCACCGGGTCCCAGGAGGTCCGCGAGGACCCGATCCCCTTCGAGGCGCGACGGGCGGAGGACGCCTCCCTCTACCGGGGCACGGAGGTCGTCCGGCAGGCGGGCCGACCCGGGCTGCGGCGCACCACGTACGCCCTGCGCACCGTCAACGGCGTCCGGCAGAAGCCCCGCCGGCTGCGTACCGAGGTGGTGCGCGAGCCCAGCCCGCAGATCGTGCTGGTCGGCACCCGGCCCCGGCCGACGTCCGTCCAGGGTGCCGACCACCTGAACTGGCAGGGCCTGGCCGCCTGCGAGTCGGGCGGCCGCCCGGGGGCCGTCGACCCGTCGGGGACGTACGGGGGGCTCTACCAGTTCGACACCGCCACCTGGCACGGCCTCGGCGGTGAGGGCCGCCCCGAGGACGCCCCGGCCGCGGAGCAGACGTACCGCGCGAAGAAACTGTACGTACGCAGTGGCGCCAGTGCCTGGCCGCACTGCGGTGCCCGACTGAGGGGCTGACCGCCCCGGCTACTCTTGCGGGGTGAGCAGCCCCACCCCCGACGCCCTCCTGGGTCCCGCCGACATCCGTGAACTCGCGGCAGCCCTCGGCGTACGCCCCACCAAGCAGCGCGGCCAGAACTTCGTCATCGACGCCAACACGGTCCGCCGTGTCGTCCGCACCGCCGAGGTACGCCCCGACGACGTGGTGGTCGAGGTGGGACCGGGCCTCGGCTCGCTCACCCTGGCCCTGCTGGAGGCCGCCGACCGGGTCACCGCCGTCGAGATCGACGACGTACTCGCCGGTGCCCTGCCCGCCACCGTCGCCGCCCGGATGCCCGGGCGCGCCGACCGGTTCGCGCTCGTGCACTCCGACGCGATGCGGGTGACCGGGATCCCGGGCCCCGCCCCGACCGCGCTGGTCGCCAACCTGCCGTACAACGTGGCCGTGCCCGTCCTCCTGCACATGCTCGACACCTTCCCGAGCATCGAGCGGACCCTCGTCATGGTGCAGGCCGAGGTCGCCGACCGGCTCGCCGCGGGACCCGGCTCGAAGGTGTACGGCGTGCCGTCCGTGAAGGCGAACTGGTACGCCGAGGTGCGCCGGGCCGGCTCCATCGGCCGCAACGTCTTCTGGCCGGCGCCCAACGTCGACAGCGGGCTCGTGTCACTCGTCCGGCGGACCGAGCCGGTGAAGACCACCGCCTCCAGGCGCGAGGTCTTCGCCGTCGTCGACGCCGCGTTCGCCCAGCGCCGCAAGACCCTGCGGGCCGCGCTCGCCGGATGGGCGGGCTCGGCCGCCGCCGCCGAGGCCGCGCTCGTCGGCGCGGGCGTGTCACCGCAGGCGCGCGGGGAGGCACTGACCGTGGAAGAGTTCGCGCGTATCGCAGAGTGCCGTATCGCAGAGTGACGTATCGCCGAGCGTCGTACCGCCCAGCACGAGGAGTGACGAGCAAGTGAGCGTGACGGTCCGCGTCCCCGCCAAGGTCAACGTCCGGCTCGCGGTCGGCGCCGCCCGCCCCGACGGCTACCACGACCTGGCCAACGTCTTCCTCGCGGTCTCCCTGTACGACGAGATCACCGCGACGCCGGCCGACGAGCTGCGCGTCACCTGCGAGGGTCCGGACGCCGACCGGGTGCCCCTCGACCGCACCAACCTCGCCGCCCGCGCGGCGCTCGCCCTCGCCGAGCGGCACGGCCGCGAACCCGCCGTCCACCTCCGCATCGCCAAGGACATCCCCGTCGCCGGCGGCATGGCGGGCGGCAGCGCCGACGGCGCGGGCGCGCTGCTCGCCTGCGACACGCTGTGGGGCACCGGCGCTCCGCGCGAGGAACTGCTCGACATCTGCGCCGGGCTGGGCAGCGACGTGCCGTTCAGCCTGGTCGGGGGCGCGGCACTGGGCACCGGGCGGGGCGAGGAGCTGACCGGACTGGAGGTCGGCGGCGACTTCCACTGGGTCTTCGCGCTGTCCGCACGGGGGCTGTCGACCCCCGCCGTCTACCGCGAGTTCGACCGGCTGGGGGAGGGCATGGACATCCCCCGGCCGGTCGCGGACCAGGCGGTCCTCGACGCTCTGGCCAAGGGCGACCCCACCGCGCTCGCCGTCGCCCTCGCCAACGACCTTCAGCCCGCGGCGCTCTCCCTCTGCCCGGAACTGGGCGACACCCTCGCGGCGGGACGGGCGGCCGGGGCCCTGGCGGCCCTGGTCTCGGGCTCGGGCCCGACCACCGCCTTCCTCGCGCTCGACGCGGAGTCGGCGTCCGACATCGCCGGGGTGCTGCGGGCGTCGGGGACCTGCCGGGACGTGCGTACGGCGGCGGGACCGGCGGCGGGAGCCACCGTCCTGAACTGAGGCCGCCGCGGCCGGACTACCCTGGAGGGTCGAGCGATCCACCAGGCAGGAGAGAAATGGCCGTCAATCTGGTCAATGTCGAGAACGTCAGCAAGGTGTACGGCACCCGTGCACTCCTCGACGGCGTGTCCCTCGGCGTCTCCGAGGGGGACCGCATCGGTGTCGTCGGCCGTAACGGCGACGGCAAGACGACCATGATCCGGATGCTGGCCAGGCTGGAGGAGCCCGACACCGGCCGGGTCACCCACTCCGGCGGACTGCGGCTCGGCGTGCTCACCCAGCACGACTCGCTCGACCCCGAGGCCACCGTCCGGCACGAGGTCATCGGTGACATGGCCGACCACGAGTGGGCGGGCAACGCCAAGATCCGGGACGTGCTGACCGGGCTGTTCGGCGGGCTCGACATGCCGGGGTTCCCGCAGGGCCTGGACACCGTCATCGGGCCGCTCTCCGGTGGTGAGCGGCGCCGGATCGCGCTGGCCAAGCTGCTCATCGAGGAGCAGGACCTGGTCGTCCTCGACGAGCCCACCAACCACCTCGACGTCGAGGGCATCGCCTGGCTCGCCAAGCACCTGCGCGAGCGGCGCTCCGCACTCGTGTGCGTGACCCACGACCGGTGGTTCCTCGACCAGGTCTGCACGCGCATGTGGGACGTGCAGCGCGGTGACGTGTACGAGTACGAGGGCGGCTACACGGACTACGTCTTCGCCCGCGCCGAGCGCGAGCGCATCGCCGCCACCGAGGAGACCAAGCGGCAGAACCTGGTCCGCAAGGAGCTGGCCTGGCTGCGGCGCGGCGCCCCCGCGCGGACGTCCAAACCCCGCTTCCGCGTCGAGGCCGCCAACGAGCTGATCGCCGACGTGCCCCCGCCCCGGGACAGCAGCGAGCTGATGAAGTTCGCGTCGTCCAGGCTCGGCAAGACCGTGTTCGACCTTGAGGACATCACCGTCCAGGCCGGCCCCAAGGTGCTGCTCAAGCACGTCACCTGGCAGCTCGGCCCCGGCGACCGCATCGGCCTGGTCGGTGTCAACGGCGCGGGCAAGACCTCCCTGCTGCGCGCCCTCGCCGACGCCGCCCGCAGCGACGGCGAGCAGCAGCCCGTGAGCGGGCACGTGCGCGTGGGCAGGACGGTCAAACTGGCCTACCTCTCCCAGGAGGTCGCCGAGCTGGACCCCGGCTGGCGGGTACTGGAAGCCGTGCAGCGCGTCCGTGAGCGCGTCGACCTCGGCAAGGGGCGCGAGATGACCGCCGGGCAGCTGTGCGAGACGTTCGGCTTCGGCAAGGAGAAGCAGTGGACGCCGGTCGGCGACCTGTCCGGCGGTGAGCGGCGGCGGCTCCAGCTGCTGCGGCTCCTCATGGACGAGCCCAACGTCCTCTTCCTCGACGAGCCGACCAACGACCTCGACATCGAGACCCTGACCCAGCTCGAGGACGTCCTCGACGGCTGGCCCGGCTCGATGATCGTGATCTCCCACGACCGCTTCTTCGTCGAGCGCACCACCGACCGGGTCTTCGCCCTCCTCGGCGACGGCGCGCTGCGCATGCTGCCGCGCGGCATCGACGAGTACCTGGAGCGGCGCCGGCGGATGGAGGAGGCCGCCGCGGCGAGCGTCCCCGCCCCGGCGGCGAAGACGTCCGCCGGGTCAGAGAAGAGCGCCGCGGACGTGCGCGCCGCCAAGAAGGAGCTCCAGAAGATCGAGCGGCAGCTGGACAAGGTCTCCGAGAAGGAGAGCAGGCTGCACACGCGGATCGCCGACAACGCCACGGACTTCGCGAAGGTGGCCGAACTGGACGCCGAGCTGCGCGAGCTGACGGGGCAGCGCGAGGAGCTGGAGACGCGCTGGCTGGATCTGGCCGAGGACGCCTGAGCCCTCCGCGCGCAGCGGGCGCGGGTGGTGCAAAGGGCGCGTGAAGGCGCGTAACAGAGGCATCACGGGCCGGTCCGCCCTTGGGAACAGGGGCGGACGCGGCCCGGCGACCGGTTCGCCACGAGTGATAGAAAGGCCGTCCGAGGACTGTCCGAGGACGGTCCGAGGCAGTTCGAACGATCGCCTTTGACGACTCCGGGGCCAGCGCGTGACCCGGGGCGTGGCTAAAAATCAGTGAGTAATAAGGGGGAACGCGCTGATGAGCCAGCCGCCGAATCAGCCGCCGCAGCCGGGTGGCTTCGGAGCACCGCAGGACCCACCTCCGGGAGGCTTCGGGGCACCGGTCCCGCCGCCCCCGCAGGACCCGCCCCAGACGCCGCCGCCCCCGCAGGGCCCGCCGTCCGGTCCGCCGCCGCAGCCGGGGTACGGCTACCCGCAGCAGCCCGGTCAGCCGGGGCCGTACGCACAGCCCGGTCAGCCGGGGCCGTACGCACAGCCCGGACCGTACAACTCCGGCCCGTACGCCCAGCCCCAGCAGCCGGGGCCGTACGGCCAGCAGCCCGGTTACGGCTATCCGCAGCAGCAGTACCCCGGTGGGCCCGGCGCTCCCGGTACCCCGCCGCCCGGCGGCTCCGGGCCCCGCAACCCCTTCAAGGGCAAGCCCGCCCTCGCCGTCGGCGCCGCGGTCGCGGCCCTGCTCGTCATCGGCGGCAGCGTGTGGGCCGTCACCGCGAGCGGCGGCGACGACAAGGACAGGAAGCCCGCCGCCGCCAAGAGCGACGACCCCAAGCCCGCCGGCTCCCAGGGCGGCGCCCCGGTCAATCCCGGTGACGGCAGCGGCGACGGCGGCGAGGACCCCGAGGACCTCAACGAGGGCCGCCAGGCGGGGGAGGCCAAGGTCCTCTGGTACAAGGAGGCGCCCGACGCCCCCGGGTCCGGCGCCGACGCCGACGGCATGTGGATCACCGACAAGGCCGCGGTGAAGGCGGCGTACAAGCAGGTCTTCGCCTACAACACCGGGGACGGCAAGCCCGCCTGGGACCCGGTCACCTTCCCCGAGAAGATCTGCTCGGCCACCCCGGAGAAGACGGCCGACGACAAGATCGTCGTCGCCTACATGAGCGGCTCCAGCGACCGCGCCAAGTGCAACAGGCTCCAGGAGATCGACCTCGCCACCGGCAGGAAGGGCTGGTCGGAGGAGGTTGCCGACGGCGAGTTGTTCGACTCCACGCTCTCCCTCGAACTCTCGCTCAGCGGCACCACCATGATGGTCGGCCGCTCCCAGTCCGGCACCGCCTACGACGTCACCAGCGGCAAGAAGCTGTACGAGAAGAAGAAGTACGGCGACGCCTGCTTCCCCGCCGGATTCGCGGGCAGCGCGAACAAGCTCGTCCAGGTCGCCTCCTGCGGCGCCGGCGGCGCCAACGCGCACGACGAGCTCCAGGGGCTCGACCCGAGGACCGGCAAGGTCCTGTGGACCTACAAGTACGAGAAGGGCTGGCGGGTGGCCCGCACCTACTCCGTCGACCCGCTCGTCGTGTACGCCACCGACGAGGACAAGAAGGTCTGGAACATCTCCACCTTCACCTCCGCCGGCAAGGTCCTCGAACAGGTCGGCGTCGAGGAGGACTTCGCCCCCGAGTGCGGCTGGGCCATCCTCGAACGCGACCTCCAGGGCTGCACGGGCGTGGCGGTCGCCGCGGGCACCCTCTACCTGCCGACCGAGGCGACCGGCGGTGCCAACGAGATCGTCGCCGTCAACCTCACCACCGGCAAGGAGAAGTGGCGCGTCAAGTCCCCCTCGGACGAGTCGATGATGCCGCTGAAGGTCGAGGGCGACCAGCTCATCGCGTACGTCCAGCCGTCCTACGACGCGGGCGGCCAGGTCGTGTCCATCGCGACCGGCGGCAGCGGTCACAAGCCGGCCAAGCTGCTGCAGAACCCGCAGGGCGTCGCGGACATCGAGAACAGCTTCTACTCCAAGGACATCGACTGGGTGGACGGGCGGTTCTTCATCTCCAGCACCCGCCTGACCGGAAACGACGAGTCGAAGGAGAAGTTGATGCTCGCCTACGGCAAGTGACCTTCTTCCTCCGCTCGTTCCGTTCCCCGTCGTCTCCGCTCTCCGAGGTGCTCACGTCATGACCCAGCCGCCGCCCCCGCCGCCCGGCCAGCCCCCGCAGGGGGGCGGCTTCGGCCCGCCGCCGAACCAGCCGCCCACGCCGCCCACGCCGCCCACCGGACCCGACCTCGGCAAGGCTCCCGAGCCGGGCTACGGCTACCCGCAGGCGCCCGGGTCCGCCCCGCAGACGCCGCCGCAGGCGCCCGCGGCTCCGCCGGCGGCCCCACCCGCGGGTCCGCCGCAGCAGCAGCCGGGCTACGGCTACCCGCAGACCCCGCCGCCGCCCCAGCCCGGGTACGGCTATCCCGGCCAGCAGCCGGGCCGGCCCGGACCGTACGGGCAGCCGACGCCGTCCTACGGGCAGCCGGGCCATCCCGGCCACGGATACGGCTACCCGCAGCCGACCGTGCCCCTGCAGCCCCAGGCCGCGGGGCCGGGCGGCGGCCGCAAGATCAACGCCCAGCTGGCGATCATCGTGTCGGCCGTCGTCGCCATCGCGCTGATCATCGGCGGTGGAATCTGGTACGCCGGTTCCTCCGGCAAGGACGACGACAAGAAGGACACCGCCGGCTCCAGCAGCGGCAAGGGCGGCGACGGCGGTACGGACCAGAAGGGCGGCGACGGCGGCAAGTCCTCCGGCGCCGAGGAGAAGGCGCCCTCCGACCCGGCCGCCAAGGTCCTCTTCCAGGTCCCCATGCCGCCGGTGAGCAAGGAGGACAGCAGCGTCGTCGTCTCCGGCTCGTGGCTCACCGACACGGTGTACGCCAAGAGCGGCGTCGCCGAGGTCGTCGGGTACGACCCGGGCAAGGGCACCAAGAAGTGGTCGATCAAGCTGGACGGCCCCGTCTGCGCGACCACCCGGCACGTCACCGACGACCACAAGACGGTGATCATCCACCAGCCCGCCATGCCGACCAAGGCCGAGCCCTCACACGGCTGCACTCAGGTCGCGGTCCTCGACCTCGACGCCGGCAAGAAGGTGTGGACGAAGACCGCCGGTGACGAGCCGATCTCCTTCGGCAACGTCACGATCAGCGGCGACACCGTCGCCGCGGGCAGCACCGAAGGCGGCGTCGCCTTCGACATCGCCAAGGGCGACATCCTCTGGTCCCCGAAGACGACCGACACCTGCTACGACGCGGGCTACGGCGGTGGCGAGAAGCTGGTCGCGGTGCGCAAGTGCGGCACGTACGACGCCCGGCAGCTGAACATCCAGACCATCGACCCGAAGAGCGGGAAGGTCATCTCCGAGTACAAGATGGCCAAGGGCATCGAGTACGCGGGCGTCGTGTCGACGAACCCGCTGGTCGTGGCCGCCGACGTCGGTGACTCCGCCGGGGACGGCAGCGGCATCTCGGACTTCTTCTCCATCGACAACAGGACCGGCAAGCTGCTCACCCGCATCTCCGCACCGGGCGACCAGTTCGCGGCCCGCTGCGACAGCATCACCAGGACCGAGAGCTGCAACGGGCTCGCGGTCGGCAACGACAGGCTCTACATCGCCACCGAGGAGCACGAGGGCAGCGGCGAGTCGTACAGCCGGGCCAACGAGATCGTCGCCTTCGACCTGGCCACCGGGAAACAGACCGGGCAGCGCGCGGACTCCGGCGACGACTACACGATCACCCCCCTGCGGATGGACGGCGGCAACGTGATCGCCTACAAGCGCCCGCCGTACGACAAGGGCGGCCAGGTCGTGAGCATCGACGGCGGCACGTTCAAGCAGACCACGCTGCTGGAGAACCCGGCGACCGAGGCGGTGCGGGACGTGGAGTCCAGCATGTCGCCTGACTACTCCGAGCTCCTCTACTCGCAGGGGCACCTGTACATGTCGCAGGTGTACGCCAGCGAGCCGAGCAGCGCGGACGAGAAGGAGTACCTGGCGATCGGCTTCGGCACCAGCGGCTGACGCCGTCGTCGCGTGGGTGGCCGTCCGTCCCGGCCCTGTCCCGGCCCTGCCCCTGTTCGGGGGCGGGGCCGGCCGCGTCGCGGGCGATTTCGGCGCTGCGGGGCGGTTCTCGCCGGTAGGGGCAGCGCGAGGGCGGGCAAGCGTGTAGCTTCCGGGGCATGCCGGGGGCATGCCGGGGTGGGACTGGGTGACTGGGGGGTTGCTCCATGGGAGTACGGCTCATGGTGGTCGACGATCACCGATTGCTCGCCGAGGCGCTGGCCTCGGCGCTGAAGCTTCGGGGGCACCGGGTGCTGGCCGCGGCGGCACCGGCCGCGGGGGCGGCCGACCTGGTGATCAGCCGGGCGCCGGAGGTGTGCCTGCTGGGGACGGCGACACCGGCCGAGCCGGGGATCTTCGACCCGGTGGTGCGGGTCAAGCGGGAGCGTCCGCAGGTGGCCGTGCTGGTGCTGGGGCCGGTGCCGAGCCCTCGGGGCATCGCGGCGGCGTTCGCGGCGGGGGCGTCGGGGTACGTCCGGCACGACGAGCGCATAGAGGGCGTGGAGCGGGCGATCATGAAGGCCCGGGCCGGGGAGGCGGCGGTGGCGCCGGCGCTGCTGCAGGGGGCGTTCGGCGAACTGCTGAACCCGGCGGCCCAGCCCGACGACGAGGGGCAGCGGCTGCTGCAGATGCTCACCCCGCGGGAGGTGGAGGTGCTGGTGCGGGTCGCGGACGGCGAGGACACCCGCCTGATCGCGGCCGGCATGGGTATCGCTCCCTCCACGGCACGCACGCACGTCCAGCGCGTCCTGATGAAACTGGGCGTGGGCTCCCGCCTTGAGGCGGCCGCCCTGGCCGCGCGGACGGGACTGCTGGACCGTGCGGGGGCCTCCGGCGGCTGACCCCCCTCGGCCGGGGACGGCGCAGGGGGCGGTGAGGGTACCTCCCGCTCACGGGAGGAGCCGGGGAGCGGGGGAGGCACCCCGGAGACGCCGGGCCGCACGCCCCGCTGCCGCACCCACGCCGGGCGACCTGAGGAACCGGACCACTGCCCGGGAGTTCCGACCCCGGCGCCGGAACCCCGGGCCGGAACCCCGGGCCGGAACCCCTGGCTCGGAGCCCTGGCCCGGAGCCCCGGGTCAGAGCCCCGTCGTCACTTCTTCCCGGCCTCCTCCAACGGCGGCGTGGGCGGAGCCGTGGGCCGAAGCTTCAGCCAGACCAGGAAGAACACACCCAGGGCCAGCATCCCCAGCCCGGTCCACAGGTTGATGTTCACCCCCTGCGCCTTGTCGATGTCGTCGTCGGACGCCACGCATCCCGCGATCGTCACGATGACGCCGTAGATCACGAACAGCCCGCCGATGATCCGCCGGATGTCGAACAGCCGCGCGGCGGTGACGGACTTGGTCTCCAGCTCGGAGACCTCGTCCCGGACGTTCCTGTCGGAGTGGGAATCAGACATGCTCTCTCAATCCTCCCGCGATCAGAACGAGAACGGGATGTAGCAGGCGGCGGCCAGGACGACCGCCCCCCAGCCCAGCAGTGCCGGCCTGCGGTACCACGCGTCGTCGCCCTTGGCGGGCGGCTCCGTCATGCCGGGGGAGGTGGTGCCGTAGACCAGGCCCTGGAGGCCGGCGGCCGGCTTCGGCGCGGTGAACAGGGAGACGGCGACCATGACCACCGCACCGGCGACGAAGCCCGCGATCGCGGAGACGAAGTTGGCGCCCTGGTCGGAGGGGATGTCGATGATGCCCTGCTTGTAGATGACGAAGTAGTTCACCATCGCCGCCGTGGTACCCGCGAGCAGGCCCCAGAAGCCGGACTTCATGGACGCCCGCTTCCAGAACATGCCGATGATGAAGACCACGAACATCGGCACGTTGAAGAAGGAGAAGAGCGTCTGGAGGTAGCTCATGATGTTCGAGAACGACGAGGCCAGGAAGGCCGTGCCGATCGAGGCCAGCACGCCGATCACGGTGATCAGGCGGCCGAAACGGACGTAGTAGCCGTCCTCCCGGTCCTTCACCACGTACTTCGCCCAGATGTCGGTGGTGAAGACGGTGTTGAAGGACGAGATGTTCGCCGCCATGCCGGCCATGAAGGCGGCCAGCAGACCGGTCACCGCGATACCCAGGACACCGTTGGGCAGCAGCTGCTGCATCAGGTACGGGATCGCCTCGTTGTACTGGAGGTCCGAACCGGGCGTGCCGATCTTCGGGACCAGGACGGCGGCGACCAGGCCCGGGATCATCACCACGAAGACGATGAAGATCTTGGGGAACGCCGCGATCAGCGGTGTGCGCTGGGCCGCCGAGAGGTTCTTCGCCGACAGCGCGCGCTGCACCTCGGCGAAGTTCGTCGTCCAGTAGCCGAAGGAGAGGACGAAGCCGAGGCCGAGGACGATGGTCAGCCAGTTGGCGCCCAGCGGGTTCTCGCTGCCGATGCCCGTGCCGCCCCACGCCGTCATGAAGTTGGAGCCGTGGGACGCGGAGAGCGAGTCGGACAGGCCGTCCCAGCCGCCGACCCTCCTCAGCCCCAGGATGGTGATCGGGATGAGACCGGCCAGGATCACGAAGAACTGGAGGACCTCGTTGTAGATGGCCGAGGAGAGGCCGCCCAGGGTGATGTAGGCCAGGACGAAGAAGCCGGCCACCACGATGGCCACCCACTCCGGCCAGCCGAGGAGCGCCTCGACGACGATGGCGAGGGCGTAGAGGTTCACGCCCGCGATCAGGACGGCGGCGACCGCGAACAGGACGGAACTCAGCAGGTGGGCGGCCTTGTCGAAGCGGAGCAGGAGGAACTCCGGGACCGAGCGGACCTTCGAGCCGTAGTAGAACGGCATCATCACCAGGCCGAGGAAGACCATCGCCGGGATGGCGCCGATCCAGTACCAGTGGGTCGTGTAGACGCCGTACTGGGCGCTGTTGGCGGCCATGCCGAGGATCTCGGTGGCGCCCAGGTTGGCCGCGACGAAGGCGAGGCCGGTGACCCAGGCGGGCAGCGAGCGGCCGGACAGGAAGAAGTCCAGGCTGGTCTTGACCGAACGGCGGGCGGCGAAGCCGATGCCCAGGACGACCACGAAGTAGATCCCGAGGATCGTGTAGTCGAGCCAGTTGGTGGGGAGTCGAAGCTCTGCGGCTAGATACATGGAGCTTGTGGGGGTTTGCATTAAGCACTCGCTTCGTTCGCGAACTGATCCGGAGCGGAACCTACGCCTCTGTGTTCAGTGATTGAACACTTCTGCTGCTGAACTTTGTTTGATTGTGATGAACCTCGGGGATGGTGAGTTGTGATGTGTTATGTTTGATTGTGTTGGGTGATTGTGGGAGCCATGGGTGAGTGCCGTGAGCGGGTACAGAGGAGTGCGGCAGTGAAGAAGACCTCGACCCGGCTGGCCGACGGCCGTGAGCTGGTCTACTACGACCTGCGCGACGACACCGTGCGCGACGCGGTGGACCGCCGTCCGCTGGAGCGGACCGTCACCACGTCCGAGGTCCGCCGCGACCCGCTGCTCGGTGACGCGGTCGCCATCGCCTCGCACCGCCAGGGCCGCACCTACCACCCGCCGGCCGACCAGTGCCCGCTGTGCCCCTCGCGCGGCGACCGGCTGAGCGAGATCCCGGACTCCTCGTACGACGTCGTGGTCTTCGAGAACCGTTTCCCCTCGCTGGCCGGCGACTCCGGTCGCTGCGAGGTCGTCTGCTTCACCTCCGACCACGACGCCTCCTTCGCCGACCTGAGCGAGGAGCAGGCCCGGCTCGTGCTCGACGCCTGGACGGACCGCACCTCCGAGCTGTCCCATCTGCCCTCCGTTGAACAGGTGTTCTGCTTCGAGAACCGCGGCGCCGAGATCGGCGTGACACTGGGTCACCCGCACGGGCAGATCTACGCCTACCCCTTCACGACTCCCCGCACCGCCCTGATGCTCCGTTCACTCGCCGCCCACAAGGACGCGACGGGCGGGGGGAATCTGTTCGACGCGGTCCTGGAGGAGGAGCTGGCCGGTGACCGGATCGTCCTGGAGGGCGAACACTGGGCCGCCTTCGTGCCGTACGCCGCGCACTGGCCGTACGAGGTGCACCTCTACCCGAAGCGGCGGGTGCCCGACCTGCTCGGGCTCGACGAGGCGGCGCGCACAGAGTTTCCCCAGGTCTATCTGGAACTGCTGAGGCGCTTCGACCGGATCTTCGGCGGGGGCGAGCCGCCCACGCCCTACATCGCGGCCTGGCACCAGGCCCCGTTCGGGCAGCTGGACGAGTTCGACGGTGTGACGCGGGACGACTTCGCGCTGCACCTGGAGCTTTTCACCATCCGCCGGACATCGGGCAAGCTGAAGTTCCTCGCGGGCTCCGAGTCCGGCATGAACGTGTTCATCAACGACGTGCCCCCGGAGCGCGCGGCCGATCGACTGCGGGAGGTAGCGAGTTCATGAGCGGTAAGTACCTGGTGACGGGCGGGGCCGGTTACGTCGGCAGTGTCGTCGCCCAGCACCTGCTGGGGGCCGGTCACGAGGTCGTCGTCCTCGACAACCTCTCGACGGGCTTCCGCGAGGGCGTGCCGGCGGGCGCCTCGTTCGTCGAGGGCGACATCCGCGACGCCGCCAAGTGGCTGGACGCGTCCTTTGACGGCGTCCTGCACTTCGCCGCCTTCTCCCAGGTCGGCGAGTCGGTCGTGCGGCCGGAGAAGTACTGGGACAACAACGTCGGCGGGACCATGGCCCTGCTGGAGGCCATGCGCACGGCGGGCGTCCGGCGCCTCGTCTTCTCCTCCACGGCCGCCACGTACGGCGAGCCGGAGCAGGTCCCGATCGTCGAGTCCGCGCCGACGAGGCCCACGAACCCGTACGGCGCCTCCAAGCTCGCCGTCGACCACATGATCACCGGCGAGGCGGCGGCCCACGGCCTGGGCGCGGTCTCGCTGCGCTACTTCAACGTCGCGGGCGCCTACGGGGAGTACGGCGAGCGCCACGACCCCGAGACGCACCTCATCCCCCTGGTCCTCCAGGTGGCGCAGGGCGGGCGCGACGCGATCTCCGTCTTCGGCGACGACTACCCGACGCCGGACGGCACCTGCGTGCGCGACTACATCCACGTCGCCGACCTGGCCGAGGCCCACCTGCTGGCCGTCGCGGCCGCCGCCCCGGGCGAACACCTCATCTGCAACCTGGGCAACGGCAACGGCTTCTCCGTGCGCGAGGTCGTCGAGACCGTCCGCCGGGTGACCGGCCACCCGGTCCCCGAGGTCGTGGCCCCCCGCCGGGGCGGCGACCCGGCCGTCCTGGTGGCGTCGGCGGACACCGCCCGCGAGAGACTGGGCTGGAACCCTTCCCGCGCGGACCTCGCGGGGATCGTGTCGGACGCGTGGGAGTTCGCGCAGCGGCGCGCGGGCTAGCGGGCTAGTACTTACGGCGGTTACCGGAAGGACGAGGGGTCAGGGCATGGGCGAGGCTGTCGCGGGGACCGTCGGCGAGCGGTTCCGGGAGCTGTACGGGACACAGCCGCAGGGGGTGTGGGCGGCGCCGGGCCGGGTGAACCTCATCGGCGAACACACCGACTACAACGACGGCTTCGTCATGCCCTTCGCCCTGCCGCACACGGCCGTCGCGGCCGTCTCCCGGCGCGACGACGGCATCCTGCGCCTGCACTCGGCCGACATCGCCGCCGACCCGGTCGAACTGCGCGTCGCCGATCTGGCCCCCGGCTCGGACAAGTCCTGGACCGCGTACCCCTCGGGCGTCGTCTGGGCGCTGCGTGACGCGGGCCACGAGCTGACCGGCGCCGACATCCACCTGGCGTCCACGGTCCCGTCGGGCGCGGGACTCTCGTCCTCGGCGGCCCTGGAGGTCGTGGTGGCACTGGCGTTGAACGACCTGTACGCCCTCGGGCTCCGCGGCTGGCAGCTCGCCCGCCTGTGCCAGCGTGCGGAGAACGTCTACGTGGGCGCCCCGGTCGGCATCATGGACCAGACCGCGTCCGCCTGCTGCGAAGCGGGCCACGCCCTGTTCCTCGACACCCGCGACCTCTCCCAGCGCCGGATCCCCTTCGACCTCGCGGCCGAGGGCATGCGCCTGCTGGTCGTCGACACCCGGGTCAAGCACTCCCACAGCGAGGGCGAGTACGGCAAGCGCCGCGCGGGCTGCGAGAAGGGCGCCGCGCTGCTGGGCGTCGACGCCCTGCGGGACGTGGCGTACGCCGGACTGGACGCGGCGCTGGAGCGGCTGGCCGACCACGAGGAGGTACGCCGCCTGGTCCGGCACGTCGTCACGGAGGACGAACGCGTCGAACGCGTCGTGTCCCTCCTGGAGTCCGGCGACACCCGCGCCATCGGCCCCGTCCTGGTCGAGGGGCACGCCTCCCTGCGCGACGACTTCCGCATCTCCTGCCCGGAGCTGGACCTGGTCGTCGACACCGCCCTCGCCTCCGGCGCCCTGGGCGCCCGCATGACCGGCGGCGGCTTCGGCGGCTCCGCGATCGTCCTGGCGGAGGAGTCCGACGTCGACGCCATCACCAAGGCGGTGGAGGACGCCTTCGCGGCGGCCGGCTTCACGGCACCCCGGGTGTTCGAGGCGGTGCCCTCGGCGGGGGCGCGGCGGGTGGGGTGACGTCCGGGGCAGGTCGCGGCGGCCCACTCACCCGCGACATCGACCGCCCGCTCCCCGCCACCGGCATCGGCACGGCGGCCCAGGTCCGGGACGGCGCGGTCGACGAGGCCCAGAACTTGGAGCGGTTCGTCATCTCCGACGGCCCGGTCCACTCCGCCGGAGACATTCCCGTCTAGTGCTCTGACCGCATAGGTTCGCCGGGTTGGTGGTCGTGGCGGTTTGATGTGCGGTGACGTCCGATCCGATTACTGGGGGCGCGATGGCTGAGCCTGTCCGTGTGCGCAGACTGACCGACCAGGAGGGGCAGAAGCTGCAGCAGATCGTGCGCCGCGGCAGCACCAGCACGGTGCGCTGCCGGCGCGCGATGATGCTGCTGGCCTCGTCCGGCGGGAACCGCGTGCCGGTGATCGCCCAGCCGGTGCAGGCCGACGAAGACACCGTCCGGGATGTGATCCACCGGTTCAACGAGATCGGCCTTGCCTGCCTGGACCCTCGGTGGGCGGGAGCGTCCCCGCCTGCTCAGCCCTGACGACGAGGACTTCGTCATCCAGACGGCCACCACCCGCCCCACCAAACTCGGCCAGCCCTTCACCCGCTGGTCTTTGCGCAAACTCGCTGCCTACCTGCGGAAAGTCCACGGCCGCGTGATCCGTATCGGCCGTGAAGCGTTACGCGGCCTGCTCGCCCGTCGCGGCGTCACCTTCCAGCGCACCAAGACATGGAAGGAATCCCCCGACCCCGACCGCGATGCGAAGCTCGACCGGATCGAGGAGGTCATGGACCGCTTCCCCGACCGGGTCTTCGCGTTCGACGAGTTCGGCCCGCTCGGGATCCGGCCCACCGCAGGCTCGGGCTGGGCCGAAAGGAAACATCCCGACCGCGTGCCGGCCACCTGCCACCGCACCCACGGGGTGCGCTACTTCCACGGCTGCTACTCGGTTGGCGACGACCGCCTGTGGGGCGTCAATCACCGCAGGAAAGGTGCCGCGAACACGCTGGTCGCGCTGGAGTCGATCCGCGCCGCCCGGCCCGACGGCGCACCGATCTACGTGATCATGGACAACCTCTCCGCCCACAAGGGCGTCGACATCCGCCGCTGGGCGAAGAAGAACAAGGTTGAGTTGTGTTTCACCCCGACCTACGCCTCGTGGGCGAATCTCATC
>NZ_JBICYB010000027.1:0-92087 GCF_043200575.1 Streptomyces sp. NPDC048392 | reverse complement strand
GAAATACCAGCTCAAACCCCGCGACTGGGCCACCGCCGCCCGCCGGGGCACCACCATCGCCCCCCTCATCACCAAGCTCAACACCATCCGGCGCGAGAACCCGGCTCTGCGCCAACTGCGCGATCTGCACTTCCATCCCACGGACAAGGAGGAGGTGATCGCCTACTCGAAGCGGCAGGGGTCGAACACGGTTCTGGTGGTCGCCAACCTCGACCCCCACCACACCCAGGAGGCGACGGTCTCGTTGGACATGCCGCAACTCGGCCTGGACTGGCACGAGTCGGTGCCGGTGCGCGACGAGCTGACCGGCGAGACCTACCACTGGGGCAGGGCCAACTATGTGCGCCTGGAGCCGGGCCGTTCGCCCGCGCACGTCTGCACGGTTCTGCGACCGTCCCACCCGCAGATCGGAGGGTCACCCACCACATGATCGTCAACGAGCCCGTGCCGGACACCTTCGAGGACACCCCCGCCAGGGACCGGGACCCGGACTGGTTCAAACGAGCCGTCTTCTACGAGGTCCTCGTCCGCTCCTTCCAGGACAGCAACGGCGACGGCGTCGGCGACCTCAAGGGCCTCACCGCCAAGCTGGACTACCTGCAATGGCTGGGCGTGGACTGCCTGTGGCTCCCGCCCTTCTTCAAGTCACCGCTGCGCGACGGCGGTTACGACGTCTCCGACTACACCGCCGTCCTGCCCGAGTTCGGCGACCTCGCCGACTTCGTGGAGTTCGTGGACGCGGCCCACCAGCGCGGCATGCGCGTGATCATCGACTTCGTCATGAACCACACCAGCGACCAGCACCCGTGGTTCCAGGAGTCCCGGAGGAACCCGGACGGCCCGTACGGCGACTACTACGTCTGGGCCGACGACGACAAGCAGTTCCAGGACGCGCGCATCATCTTCGTCGACACCGAGGCGTCGAACTGGACCTACGACCCGGTGCGCAAGCAGTACTACTGGCACCGGTTCTTCTCCCACCAGCCGGACCTCAACTACGAGAACCCGGTCGTGCAGGAGGAGATGATCTCCGCGCTGAAGTTCTGGCTGGACCTGGGCATCGACGGGTTCCGGCTGGACGCGGTGCCGTACCTGTACCAGGAGGAGGGCACCAACTGCGAGAACCTTCCGGCCACGCACACCTTTTTGAAACGGGTGCGCAAGGAGATCGACGCGCAGTACCCGGACACGGTGGTGCTGGCCGAGGCCAACCAGTGGCCCGAGGACGTCGTCGACTACTTCGGCGACTACGCCGCCGGCGGCGACGAGTGCCACATGGCCTTCCACTTCCCGGTCATGCCGCGGATCTTCATGGCCGTGCGGCGCGAGTCCCGCTACCCGGTCTCCGAGATCCTCGCCAAGACCCCCGCGATCCCGTCCGGCTGCCAGTGGGGCATCTTCCTGCGCAACCACGACGAGCTGACCCTGGAGATGGTCACCGACGAAGAGCGCGACTACATGTACGCGGAGTACGCCAAGGACCCGCGCATGCGCGCCAACATCGGCATCCGCCGGCGGCTGGCCCCGCTCCTGGACAACGACCGCAACCAGATCGAGCTGTTCACGGCGCTGCTGCTGTCCCTGCCCGGCTCGCCGATCCTCTACTACGGCGACGAGATCGGCATGGGCGACAACATCTGGCTCGGCGACCGCGACGCCGTGCGCACCCCGATGCAGTGGACCCCGGACCGCAACGCCGGCTTCTCCTCGTCCGACCCCGGGCGCCTGTTCCTGCCCACGATCATGGACCCGGTCCACGGCTACCAGGTCACGAACGTCGAGGCCTCGATGGCCTCGCCGTCCTCCCTGCTGCACTGGACCCGCCGCATGATCGAGATCCGCAAGCAGAACGTGGCCTTCGGCCTGGGCACCTACACCGAGCTGCCCTCCTCCAACCCGGCGGTCCTGGCCTTCCTGCGCGAGCACGAGGACGACCTGGTCCTGTGCGTCCACAACTTCTCGCGGTTCGCGCAGCCCACCGAGCTCGATCTCAGCGCCTTCGGCGGACGCCACCCGGTCGAGCTGTTCGGCGGGGTCCGCTTCCCGGCGGTCGGCGACCTGCCGTATCTGCTGACCCTCGGGGGGCACGGCTTCTACTGGTTCCGGCTCCGCAAGGACGCCGTCTAGACCCGGGCCCCGGGCGGGCGGTTTCCCCCGTACCGCCCGGGGCACGCATCAGTAACACCCCGACGATCCGGGGAAAGGACGCGACGCCATGCCGGAAGCCGTCATACGCACCGTCCCGAGCCCGCCAGGCCTCCTGGCGTCCCTTGATCCGCTCCTGCGGGAGTGGCTGCCGCGGCAGCGGTGGTTCGCGGGGAAGGGCCGCCCGGTCACCGGCTTCTCGCTGGTCGCCGCCACCGAGCTGCTCCCCGCCGACTCCCGCCTCGGCCTCCACCACGTGCTGGTGCGGGCCCACCAGCAGTACGCGCCGGCCGGGGGCGCGCCGGAGGAGCCCGGGGACTGCTACCAGCTGCTGATAGGCACGCGCGAGGCGCTGCCGCCCCGGCTCGCGCCCGCGCTGATCGGGCGGGTGACCGACGGCCCGGCGGCCGGACACACCGCCTACGACGCCCTGTACGACATCCGGCCCGCCGAGGTCCTGCTCGAGGCGCTGCGCTCCGGGGCCCGCATCGGCGGGCTCCGCTTCGAGCGGGCACCGGACCAGGAGATACGCGCGGGACTGGTCCCGCGGCTGATGACCGCCGAGCAGTCCAACTCCTCGGTCGTGTATGGAGATACGTTCATTCTCAAGTTGTTGCGCCGGATCGTACCGGGGGTCAACCCCGACCTGGAGCTGCCGCTGGCCCTGGCCCGCGAGGGCTGCCCGCGGGTGCCGGCGCCGGCGGGGTGGATGGTGGCGGACCTGAACGGCCGGTCCTGGGTACTGGGCGTGCTCCAGCCCTATGTGCAGGGTGCGACCGACGGCTGGGACCTGGCACTGCGCGAGCTGGCCAAGGGCGAGGACTTCGTCGCCGAGGCCCGGGCGCTCGGGCGGGCCACCGCCGAGGTGCACACCGCGCTGGCCCGCGCCCTGCCGACCGTCACCCTCGGCCACGCCCAGGCGCGGCAGCTCGTCGACGGCATGATCGAGCGGCTGGACGAGGCCGTGCAGGCCGTGCCCCTGCTCGGGTCGTACGCACCCGCGCTGCGGACGGCGTTCACGGCGCTGGCGGACCTGGCAGCCGAGGGCCGCACCTGGACCGCACAGCGGGTCCACGGCGACCTGCACCTCGGCCAGTGCCTGCGCTCCCCCGACGGCGAGTGGTCACTGATCGACTTCGAGGGGGAACCGGCGAAGCCCCTGGCCGAGCGGCGGCTGCCGCAGCCGGCGGTGCGGGACGTCGCGGGGATGCTGCGCTCCTTCGACTACGCCGCGCACTCGGCCGGCGTGTCCGTACCGGGCTGGGCCGAGTCCTGCCGGGCCGCGTACTGCACCGGGTACGCGGAGGCCGGTGGCCACGACCCGCGCACCGACCCGGTGCTGCTGCGCGCCTACGAGACGGACAAGGCCGTCTACGAGGTCCTGTACGAGGCCCGGCACCGTCCCGAGTGGCTTCCGGTGCCCCTGGCCGCGGTGCGCCGCCTGTCCGCGCCCGAACCGGCATGACGCCCCCTCTTGATCCCACTTCGTCCAGGAGGCTCCGCCCGTGACCCCCCGCAACTCGTCCAGCGGTTCCGACCCGAAGAAGGCGACCGCCGAGAAGACGGCCGCCGAGAAGACGGCCACGAAGAAGACGGCCGCGAAGACCGCTGCCGGCGGGAAGGCAGTCGCCAAGAAGGCGGCCACGAAGAAGACGGTGGCCAGGAAGACCGCCGCGAAGAAGGCGGAGACGGCCGCGCAGAAGGCCCCCGTCGTGAAGGAGACCGCCCCGCGGGGAGCCGGGACCCCCTCCCCCGGGGCCGACGTCGAGGTCGCCGTCTCTCCCTCACTGGACGCCGGCGACCGGGAACGGCTGCTCGCCGGCACGCACCACGACCCGCACTCGGTGCTCGGCGCGCACCGGGTGCCCGGCGGAGTCGCGTTCCGGGCGTTCCGGCCGTACGCCCTGGCGGTGACCGTGCTCTCCGGGGAGCTGCGGGTCGAGCTGCACCACGACGGGGACGGGTTCTTCTCCGGGCTGGTGCCGCTCGGGGAGGTACCGGTCCACCGGCTCCTCGTGGCGTACGAGGGCACGGTGCAGGAGGTCGAGGACCCGTACCGCTTCCCGCCCACCCTGGGCGACCTGGACCTGCATCTGATCGGTGAGGGCCGGCACGAGCAGCTGTGGCAGGCGCTCGGCGCGCATCCGACGACGCACGAGGGCGCGGCGGGCACCCGGTTCGCGGTGTGGGCGCCGAACGCGCGCGGGGTCCGGGTGGCCGGCGGCTTCAACTTCTGGGACGGCACCGGTCACCCGATGCGCTCCCTCGGCTCGACCGGCGTGTGGGAGCTGTTCCTGCCCGGCGTCGGCGCGGGTGAGCCGTACAAGTTCGAGATCACCCGGCCCGACGGTTCGCGCACCTTCCGCGCCGATCCGCTGGCCCGCCGTACGGAGGTGCCGCCGGCCACCTCCTCCGTCGTGCACGCCTCGGACTACACGTGGGGCGATGAGGAGTGGCTGGCCCGCCGTGCGGACGCGCCCGCGCACGAGGCGCCGATGTCGGTGTACGAGGTGCACCTGCCCTCCTGGCGGCCCGGGCTGACGTACCGCCGGCTCGCCGAGCAGCTCCCCGCGTACGTCGCCGACCTGGGCTTCACGCACGTCGAGCTGATGCCGGTCGCCGAGCATCCCTTCGGCGGCTCCTGGGGCTACCAGGTCACCGGCTTCTACGCGCCCACGGCCCGGCTCGGCGACCCGGACGACTTCAGGTACCTGGTCGACCGGCTGCACCGGGCGGGCATCGGCGTCCTGATGGACTGGGTGCCGGCGCACTTCCCTCGCGACGACTGGGCGCTGGCCGAGTTCGACGGGCGTCCGCTGTACGAGCACTCCGATCCGCTCCGGGCCGCGCATCCGGACTGGGGGACGCTGGAGTTCGACTTCGGACGCCGGGAGGTGCGCAACTTCCTGGTCGCCAACGCCGTGTACTGGTGCGAGGAGTTCCACATCGACGGGCTGCGGGTCGACGCGGTCGCCTCGATGCTGTACCTGGACTACTCGCGCGAGCCGGGCCAGTGGACGCCGAACGAGCACGGCGGCCGGGAGAACCTGGACGCGGTGGCGTTCCTGCAGGAGATGAACGCGACGCTGTACCGGCGGGTGCCGGGAGTCGTGACCGTCGCCGAGGAGTCCACGGCCTGGGACGGGGTCACGCGCGCCACGCACCACAAGGGGCCCAGTGGCTTCGGAGGGCTCGGGTTCGGGCTGAAGTGGAACATGGGGTGGATGCACGACTCGCTCGAGTACATGAGCCGCGAGCCGGTGCACCGCAAGTACCACCACGGCGAGCTGACCTTCTCCATGGTGTACGCGTACAGCGAGAACTACGTGCTGCCGATCTCCCACGACGAGGTGGTGCACGGCAAGAGGTCACTGGTGTCGAAGATGCCCGGCGACTGGTGGCAGCAGCGTGCGAACGAGCGGGCGTACCTGGGCTACATGTGGGCCCACCCCGGCAAGCAGCTGCTCTTCATGGGCCAGGAGTTCGCGCAGGGCGCCGAGTGGTCGGAGGCGCACGGCCCCGACTGGTGGCTGCTCGACCCGGAGTACGGGGCGGCGGCGGACCACCGGGGCGTGCGCGACCTGGTGCGGGACCTGAACACGGTCTACCGGGCCACACCCGCGCTCTGGCAGCGCGACACCCACCCCTCCGGCTTCGCCTGGGTGGTCGGGGACGCCGCCGAGGACGACGTGCTGGCGTTCCTGCGCCTGGACGCCGACGGCACCCCGCTGCTCGCGGTGTCGAACTTCGCCCCGGTGGTCCGCTCCGACTACCGCCTCGGCGTCCCCGACGCCGTCCCGGCCTGGCACGAGGTGCTCAACACGGACGCGGCGCGGTACGGCGGCGGCGACGTCGGCAACCCGGACCCGGTCAAGCCGGAGCCGCAGGGGTGGCACGGCCGGCCGGCGAGCATCCGGCTGACCCTGCCGCCCCTGGCGACCGTGTGGCTGCGTCCGGCCTGACCGTCAGGACGCGTCCGCGAGTCCCCGCGGCAGCGGCTCGCTGTGCAGGACACCGAGCCGCTGGGTGGCCCGGGTGAGGGCGACGTACAGGTCGCTGGTGCCGTAGCGGCCGGGTTCGACGACCAGCACGGAGTCGAATTCCAGACCCTTGGACTGGCGCGGGTCGAGCAGGACGACGCCGTGCGTGAGGTCCGGCTCGGCGCCCGCCGTCACGCCGTCCAGCCGGGCCGCGAGGGACCTGTGCAGTTCGCGCGGGGCGATGACGGCGAGGCGGCCCTCCTCGGGGGTCAGCTCCCGGGCGGCCCCGGCGACCGCGGCCGGGAGGTCGCCGGTGGCGCGGATCCAGGGGCGCACGCCCGTGGACCGCACCGAACTCGGCGGCGCGAAGGCGGGATCGTCGGCGCGGACCACGGTCGCCGCGAGGTCCATGATCTCGGCCGGGGTGCGGTAGTTGACGCCCAGGCGGGTGTGGGTCCAGCGGTCCTCGACGTAGGGGGCGAGGATCTCCGACCAGGAGCCGACACCGGCCGCCTCCGCGGTCTGCGCCGGGTCGCCGACCAGGGTCATGGAGCGGGTCGGGCAGCGCCGCATCAGCAGTCGCCAGGCCATCGGGGACAGCTCCTGCGCCTCGTCCACGATGATGTGCCCGAAGGCCCAGGTGCGGTCGGCCGCGGCGCGTTCGGCGGCGCTGCGGTGGTCGTCCTCCTCCTGGCGTTCGGCGAACCGCTCGGCGTCGATGACGTCGTGCGCGGACAGGACCTCCGCGGCCTCCTCGTCCTTGTCCTCGAACTCGTAGGTCCGGGACGCGTACGACACGTCCAGCACGCCCTGCGCGTAGGCGATCTGCTCCTCCCGCTCGCGTTCGGCGCGGGAGCGGGCGATCCGGTCGTCCACGCCGAGCAGTTCGGCCGCCTCGTCCAGCAGGGGCACGTCGGCGACGGTCCAGCGCCGGGTGACCGGACGGCGGACCGCGGCGGCGTCCTCGGCGGACAGGAAGCCCTCGGGGGCGGCGAGGAAGTCGGCGACCAGGCGCTGCGGGGTGAGCCGGGGCCAGAGCCGGTCGATCGCCGACCAGACCTCGGGGTTCTCGGCGAGTTCGTCGCGGATCTGGGTGATGTCGCTGGGGTCCAGAAGGTTGGTGCCGTCGTAGGGGTCGGTGCCGATGCGTTCGGCGACCATGTCGGTGAGGGTGTTGAGGATGTGGCCCTCGAAGTGCTCGCGGGCCGCGTTGTGGGGCAGCTTCGCGGCGCGGGCGCGCTCGCGGGCGACGTTGACCAGCCCGTCGTCCAGCATGAGGATGTCGCGGTCGTGCTCGATCGCGATCACCGGGTCGGGCAGCGCCTGCCGGTCGCGGACCACCTCGGCGAGCACGTCGGCCAGGTCGGCGCGGCCCTTCACGGCCGCCGCCCCGGGGGTGTCCGTCACCGTGGCCCGCACGCCGGGGAACAGCTCGCCGACCGTGGCGAGGAGTACGCCGGTCTCGCCCAGCGAGGGCAGCACCTCGCCGATGTAGCCGAGGAAGGCCGGGTTGGGGCCGACGATGAGGACGGCGCGCTTGGCGAGCAGCTCGCGGTGCTCGTAGAGCAGGTAGGCGGCGCGGTGCAGGGCGACGGCGGTCTTGCCGGTGCCGGGGCCGCCCTCGACGACCATGACGCCGCGGTGCGGGGCACGGATGATGCGGTCCTGGTCGGCCTGGATGGTCTGCACGATGTCGCCCATGCGGCCGGTGCGCGCGGAGTTCAGCGCCGCCAGCAGCACGGCGTCGCCCGAGGGGTCCTCGTGGCCGGTCCTGGTCTCGTCGCCGAGGTCGAGGATCTCGTCGTGCAGGGCGGTGACCCGGCGGCCCTCGCTGGTGATGTGCCGGCGGCGGCGCAGGCCCATCGGTGTGTGGCCGGTCGCCAGGTAGAAGGGCCGGGCGACGTCGGCCCGCCAGTCGATGAGGACCGGGGTGCGTTCGGCGTCGTCGGCCCGGAGTCCGATGCGGCCGATGTGGTGGCCCTGCCCGGAGGTGAGGTCGATGCGGCCGAAGCAGAGGGAGCCGTCCACCGCGTTGAGCGCGGCGAGCAGCCCGGAGCGCTCGGCGACCAGGATGTCCCGCTCCAGCCGCGCCTGCTGCGGGGTGTCGCCCTGCGCGAGCGCGTCCGTCACCGACGTTTCGGCGTCGCCGCGCAGCGCGTCCACGCGTGCGTACAGTCCGTCGACGAATTCCTGCTCACTGCGCGATTCATCGTCCGGAAATTCGGTGTTTGACAATTCCACTCCCGCCCGGATATACTGAGGTCACTGGACTTCCTCGCGACCTCAATTCTACTGAAGTCACGAATCATCGAATATACGCAAAGAAATCCCCCGGGCGCAATTGCTCGGGGGATTTCTTGTGTCCGTGCGGGTCAGAGCACGTCGGCCAGCTCCTCCAGCAGCCGCCGCCTGGGCCGGGAGCCGACCATCGACTTCACCGGCTCGCCTCCGCGGAACACCATGAAGGTCGGCATCGACAGCACCTTGTACGCGTTCGTGGTCGCCGGGTTCCGGTCGACGTTCAGCTGCACCACGCGGAGCCGGTCGCCCTCCTCCTCGGCCAGGGCGCTGAGCACCGGCGCCATCTGCCGGCACGGCGGGCACCAGTCCGCGGTGAACTCCACCAGTACGGGCAGCTCCGCCCCGATCACCTCCGCCGCGAAGTCCGCGTCCGTCACCTCGGGCACCCCACTGCTCCTCATGCGTGTCCTCCCAGTTCGCACTTGGGCTCCGGACCCCCCGGAACCGCCGCCTCGGCCCGGGCCAGCTGGGCGCCGACCTGCGCCCGCACCGACGTGAGCTGCTCGATCAGCGCGTCCAGCTCCGCCAGCTTGCGCCGGTAGACCACCAGGGACGCCGGGCAGGAGTCGCCCTCGGGGTGCCCGGCGCGCAGGCACTCCACGAACGGGCGGGTCTCCTCCAGGCCGAACCCGAAGTTCTGGAGGGTCCTGATCTGCCGCAGCATTCTCAGGTCGTCCTCGTCGTAGGTCCGGTGTCCGTTGCCGCCCCGCCGCGCGGGCAGCAGGCCCCGCGACTCGTAGTACCGCAGCGTCCGCGTGGTGGTCCCGGCCCGTGCGGCCAGCTCGCCGATTCGCATGGGGACGAACGTAGGCCCTGACGCGGACGTCAAGGCAAGAAGTCGAGGACGGTCCGGGGAAAGGGGGGAGCCCCGCGCGGAAGGCGCGGGGCTCCGGGGGCCGGGCGGCCGAGCAACGGGGGGAGCATCTCGGCCGCCCGGTGGTGTGGGGTGAAGCGCGGGCGTCAGGCCCTCGCCAGCTGCTTCTCGCCGCCCTGCTCGGGCAGGTCGGGTGTGCCCTCGGCGTCGTCGGCGCCGTGGTGGTCGTCCAGCAGCGTCTTCTCGTCGAACGGCACACGGCCGGCGAGCACCTCGTTGACCCGGTCCTTGTCGATCTCCTTGGTCCAGGTGCCGATCAGGACGGTGGCGACGGCGTTGCCGCCGAAGTTGGTCAGCGCGCGCGCCTCGCTCATGAAGCGGTCGATGCCGACGATCAGACCGATGCCGTCCACCAGGGCGGGCTTGTGCGAGGACAGGCCGCCGGCCAGCGTGGCGAGGCCGGCGCCGGAGACACCGGCGGCGCCCTTGGAGGCCACCAGCAGGAAGAGCAGCAGCGGGATCTGCTCACCGATCGACATCGGCGTACCCATGGCGTCCGAGATGAACAGCGAGGCCATGGTCATGTAGATCATGGTGCCGTCCAGGTTGAACGAGTAGCCGGTCGGGACCGTGATGCCGACCACCGGCTTGCTGACGCCCAGGTGCTCCATCTTCGCGATGAGGCGCGGCAGCGCCGACTCCGACGAGGAGGTGGACAGGATCAGCAGGAACTCGCGGCCCAGGTACCTGAAGAGCGAGAGGACGTTGACCCCGGAGACGACGCGCAGCACCGTGCCGAGGACCAGGAAGAGGAAGAGGAAGCAGGTCGTGTAGAAGCCGAGCATCAGCACGGCCAGGCTCTTCAGGGCCTCCACGCCGGCCGATCCGGTGACCGCGGCGATGGCGCCGAAGGCACCGACCGGGGCCGCCCACATGATCATCGCCAGGACGCGGAAGACCAGCCGCTGGATGTGCTCGACGCCACGCAGCACGGGCTGACCGGCGGAGCCCATGGCCTGCAGGGCGAAGCCGCACAGCAGGGCGATCAGCAGGGTCTGCAGGACCTCGCCCGCGGTGAACGCCGAGACGATCGTCGTCGGGATGATGCCCAGCAGGAAGTCGACGGTGCCCTTGGCCTCCGCGTCGACCTGTGCCTGGCCGGTGTCCTTGACGGCGTCGGTGACCGCGAGGCCCGTGCCCGGGTCCAGGATGTTGCCGACGATCAGGCCGATGGCGAGCGCCACCAGCGACATCACGAAGAAGTAGCCCAGGGCGATACCACCGACGGCGCCGACCTTGGCGGCTTTGCGGACGGAGCCGATGCCCAGCACGATCGTGCAGAAGATGATCGGCGAGATCATCATCTTGATCAGGCTCACGAAGCCGGTGCCGAGCGGCTTCAGCTCGGTCGCGAAGTCCGGGGCGATCAGGCCGACCGCGATACCGAGGGCCACCGCGATGATCACCGCGATGTAGAGATAGTGCGTGCGGTCCCGCTTGGCTTGTGGTGCGGCAGGTGCCGTAGCGGCGTTGCTGGTCACGGCTGCCCTCCTTGACGACGTCGTCGGTGCTCACCGGCGTGCGGCTCACGTCCGGGGGTTTGTGTCGGGGATGCGGTGACTATCTCCCGGCGTGTGAGCGCGGTCACCCTTGCGTTCATTTAGTTCGCGATCCAGCCAGGAGGGAGACTGGCGCCATGCACCTCCGCGTCCCGAGACCCCGCAGCCTGGCCGGGCAGCTCTTCGCCATGCAGGCCGTGCTCATCACGGTCGTCGTGGTCGGGTACGCGCTGTTCACCTACATCAGCGACCGGGGGCAGGCGGAGGAGGCGGCCGGGCGGCAGGCCAGGTCGGTGTCGCTGGCGATAGCCGACTCACCGTCCGTGGCCGAGGCGATCCGCGCCCCGGACCCGACGGCGCGCCTCCAGCCGTACGCGGTGCGGGTCATGCGGGACACCGACGTGGACTTCGTGACGATCATGGATCCGCTGGGGATCCGCTGGACCCACCCCGACCCGCAGCAAATCGGCCATCCCTTCCAGGGGCACATCGGGCGCGCGCAGCGGGGCGGGACCTTCACCGAGACCTACACGGGCACGCTCGGTCCCTCGGTGCGGGCGGTCACGCCCATCGTGGACGACGGACGGATCGTCGGCCTGGTCAGCGCCGGCATCAAGGTCGAGGAGATCAGCAAGCGGGCACAGGAGCAGCTGGCGGCCCTGTCGGGGGTGGCGGCCGGGGCGCTGCTGCTCGGCGCGGTCGGGACGTACGTGATCAACGCGCGGCTGCGCCGGCACACGCACGGGATGAACGCGGACGAGCTGAGCCGGATGCACGACTACCATCAGGCGGCGCTGCACGCGGTGCGGGAGGGGCTGCTGATGCTGGACGGGCAGTACCGCGTCGCGCTGATCAACGACGGCGGCCGGGAGCTGCTCGGCGTGCGCGGCGACGTGGTCGGCGCCTCGGTCGCGGACCTGGGGCTGCCGTCGCCGCTGACGGGGGCGCTGCTGGCGTCGGAGTCGCGGGTGGACGAGGTGCACCTGGCGGCGGAGCGGGTGCTGGTGGTGAACACCTCGCCGGTGACCGGCGGTGAGCGCCGGGGCACGGTGGTGACGTTGCGGGACGTGACCGAGTTGCAGTCGCTGACGGGCGAGCTGGACTCGGAGCGCGGTTTCACGCAGGCGCTGCGCTCGCAGGCGCACGAGGCGGCGAACCGGCTGCACACGGTCGTCTCGCTGATCGAGCTGGGACGGGCGGAGGAGGCCGTGGAGTTCGCGACGGCGGAGCTGGAGCTGGCGCAGGCGCTCACCGACCAGGTGGTGGCGGCGGTGGGCGAGCCGGTGCTGGCGGCCCTGCTGCTGGGCAAGACGGCGCAGGCCAACGAGCGAGGGGTGGAGCTGGTGGTCTCACAGGACAGCCGACTGGACGACGGGCTGCTGCCGCCGTCGCTGCCCGCCAGGGACCTGGTGACGATCCTGGGCAACCTGGTGGACAACGCGGTGGACGCGGCGCAGGGCGCGGTGCCCTCGCGGGTGACGGTGGCGGCGTATACGGACGGTGGCCCCTCCGAAGGGGCGGGTGCGGAGGCAGCGGGCACGGACGCGGCCGGGGACGGCGGCTCCGAGCTGGTACTGCGGGTGTCGGACACCGGCGCCGGAGTCGACCCCGCCCATGCCGACCTGGTCTTCCAGCGGGGCTACTCGACGAAGCCGGCCGGCGAGGGCGGGCGCGGTCTGGGCCTCGCGCTGGTCCGGCAGGCGGTGCGGCGGCACGGCGGCTCCCTGACCGTGGCGGACGCCGAGGGCGGCGGTGCCCGCTTCGAGGCCCGGCTGCCCCTGGACGACGCCGGGGGCGGCACGGGAACACCGGCCGCGGTGCCGGGCGGCAGACCGGAATCCGGGAGTGCCGAATGAGCCGGCGACGGCCCGTGCGTGTCGTCCCGGTCGGCTTGGGCTGCCGGGCCGCCGCCGGCGTGTGCCGTTGCCGCCGCCCCCACGGCACGCCCACCCACCGGCGTCCCGGCGAGGTCACGCCCGTGCGTGTCGTCCCGGTCGGCTTGGGCTGCCGGGCCGCCGCCGGCGTGTGCCGTTGCCGCCGCCCCCACGGCACGCCCACCCACCGGCGTCCCGGCGAGGTCACGCCCGTGCGTGTCGTCCCGGTCGGCGTGGGCTGCCGGGCCGCCGCCGGCGTGTGCCGTTGCCGCCGCCCCCACGGCACGCCCACCCACCGGCGTCCCGGCGAGGTCACCCTCCCCGGGGGTGCCGTATGAGCGCCGGCCCGCAGCCCATCCGGGTCCTGGTCGTCGAGGACGACCCGGTCGCCGCCGACGCGCACGTGATGTACGTCGGCCGGGTGCCGGGGTTCGTCGCCGTCGGCAAGGCGCACACCGGGGCGGAGGCCCGGCGGATGCTGGACCGTACGCCGGTGGACCTGCTCCTGCTCGACCTGCACCTGCCGGACGTGCACGGACTCCGGCTGGCCCGTTCGCTGCGGGCGGCGGGGCATCACACCGACGTGATAGCGGTGACGTCGGCGCGGGACCTGACGATGGTGCGCGAGGGGGTGTCGCTGGGCGTCGTGCAGTACGTGCTGAAGCCGTTCACCTTCGCCACCCTGCGCGACCGGCTGGTGCGGTACGCGGAGTTCCGGGGCACCGCCGGGGAGGCGAGCGGCCAGGACGAGGTCGACCGCGCCCTGGCCACCCTGCGCGCCCCGGGTCCGGCGGCCCTGCCGAAGGGGCTGAGCGGGCCGACGCTTGAGCGGGTGACGGGCGTGCTGCGCGGTTCGGACGAGGGCCTCACGGCGGCCGGGGTGGCCGAGGCGGTGGGCATCGCGCGGATCACGGCCCGGCGTTACCTGGAGCACCTGGTGGACGCGGGGCGGGCGGGGCGGAGCCCGCAGTACGGGCAGGTCGGGCGGCCGGAGTTGGTGTACCGGTGGGCCCGGGAGGCCGAGCGGGGCCGATGAACACGGGTTGTCCACCGCACAAGCATCGACCTGACTGGACCACTCCTCTTACGTGCGCCGAGCAGCCGTCCCGGCCACGGCGTCGTGCCCGTGGGAGGTCGTGCCGGTGCGTCACACCGTCCGGTTCACCGCTCTGTTCACCCTCGGACTCCACGCCGGTCGTCCTGCTCTACGTGCTGATCTCCCGGCGGCTGGGGGACGGTTCGCGCCGGGCGGGGTGGTCGAGGGGTGGGCTCGGGGGGAGCGCGCGGGAGACCGCGCGCCCCCGTACGTTCCTACAATCCGTATCGCTGGCCGAACGGCCCGTAGTCAGCGTCGCCGTGGACCCCTACGGTGTGGCGCGTGCGCCGACCCTCACCCCACCCGAGCCAGTCGGGTCCCCCGTTCAACGCCCTCGCCGCCCGCCGGCTGCGTGCCGCCCTCAACATGGGGCCCGAGCACGTCGCCCACGGCATGCGGGTCTCGTACGGGCTGCCGTACGTCACCCCCGACCTCGTCGTCGCCTGGGAACGCGGGGCCGCCTCGCCAGGGGCCCCCGAGCTCACCGCGCTCGCGGGGGTGCTGTGGTGTTCGCCCGGTGAGCTGATCGGCCGGCCGCAGTCCCTGCGCGAGCACCGCGTCGCCCGCGGTCTGGCCCCCGACGACGTGGCGCGTGCCGTCGGGCTCGGGCTCCCGGCGTATCTGCGGATGGAGGAGACGAACGGCTGGCGCGGCACCGAACGCCAGTCGGCCCTGCTCGCCGACGTGCTCGGCCTCTCGCTGCCCGACTTCGTGACCGTCACCGGGCGCGAGGAGAAGCTGGCCGACCTGCTGGCGAGCGCCGTGACCACCCGCTGGCAGGGTTGTGTGCGCCCGGTCGCCAAGCTGGCGCCGCTGGACCGGCGTGTCCTGGAGAACGTCCTGCAGGTGCTGCACCAGGACTACCAGGGGCTCATGGCCGCCACCCTCAGCTGGGGCGGCGGCAGCGCCGGCGCGGGCGCCGGGGGCCGTGACTTCCTCGACCGGATCGTGGAGCACTTCTGGTCGGCGGTCGAGAGACATCCGTGAACGGCGCGTCCGGCGGCTAGAACACCGACTCGGCCTCGTCCATCCGGTCCTTCGGCACCGTCTTCAGCTCGGTGACCGCCTCGGCGAGCGGCACCATGACGACGTCCGTGCCGCGCAGCGCGGTCATCCGGCCGAACCCGCCCTGGTGGGCGG
The DNA here is from genome assembly GCF_043200575.1 of Streptomyces sp. NPDC048392. Taxonomy (NCBI): domain Bacteria; kingdom Bacillati; phylum Actinomycetota; class Actinomycetes; order Kitasatosporales; family Streptomycetaceae; genus Streptomyces; species Streptomyces sp. NPDC048392. The sequence goes on along the minus strand of NZ_JBICYB010000027.1, from coordinate 77,178 downwards.
CCTCCACCGCGTGCCAGCCGAAGCGGGTGGCGAGCACCCTGTCGTACGCCGTGGGTACGCCGCCGCGCTGGACGTGGCCGAGGATGACCGGCTTGGCCTCCTTGCCGAGCCTGCGCTCCAGCTCGTAGGCGAGCGCGGTGCCGATGCCCTGGAAGCGCTCGTGGCCGAACTTGTCGATGGCGCCCTTGCCGTAGTCCATGGAGCCCTCGGCGGGGTGGGCGCCCTCGGCGACGCAGACGACGGCGAACTTCTTGCCGCGGGCGAACCGCTCCTCGACCATCTTGGCCAGGTCGGCCGGGTCGAAGGGGCGCTCCGGCAGGCAGATGCCGTGGGCGCCGGCGGCCATGCCGGACTCCAGGGCGATCCAGCCGGCGTGCCGGCCCATGACCTCGACGACCATGACGCGCTGGTGGGACTCGGCGGTGGTCTTGAGGCGGTCCATCGCCTCGGTGGCCACGCCGACGGCGGTGTCGAAGCCGAAGGTGCGGTCGGTGGAGGAGATGTCGTTGTCGATGGTCTTCGGCACGCCGACCACCGGCAGGCCGGCGTCGGACAGCATCCGGGCGGCCGTGAGCGTGCCCTCGCCGCCGATGGGGATCAGGGCGTCGATGCCGAAGTTCTGGATCATGTCCGAGGCGTTCTCGCAGGCCTCGCGGAGCCGGTCGCGCTCCAGCCGGGAGGAGCCGAGGATGGTGCCGCCGCGGGCGAGGATGCCGCTGACCGCGTTGAGGTCGAGCGTGCGGTAACGGCCGTCCAGCAGGCCCGCGTAGCCGTCCTCGAAGCCGATGACCTCGTCGCCGTAGTTGTCGACCGCTCGGTGCACGACCGACCGGATCACTGCGTTCAGGCCGGGGCAGTCGCCGCCTGCGGTGAGAACTCCGATACGCATCGTGCTGTGTCTCCTGCTCGCTGTTGACACCGGTGAGCCGATCCAATCCTTTCACGGCCCGGAGGACGGTGGACGACGGCGGACCACAGCGGGCACTGACGGGCGCCTTAACCATAGCCGGAGGTATTGTCAAGAGGGTTCCGCTCACCCCGGTGGGCGATTTCTGTGCACGGTACAGCCGCCACCAGACGAAACGGAGAGCAGGCGTGACGCGCAGCGTGTACGTGACCGGTATCGACCGCGGCGACGGCCGCCAGGTCGTCGAGCTGGGAGTCATGGAGCTCCTGACCCGGCAGGTCGACCGCGTCGGCGTCTTCCGTCCCCTGGTCCACGACGGACCCGACCGGCTCTTCGAGCTGCTGCGCGCCCGCTACCGGCTCTCGCAGGACCCGGCGACGGTCTACGGCATGGACTACCAGGAGGCGTCCCTCCTCCAGGCCGAACAGGGCGTGGACGAGCTGGTGTCAGCGCTGGTCGACCGGTTCCACGTGGTGGCGCGGGACTACGACGTCGTGCTCGTCCTGGGCACGGACTACGCCGACACCCAGTTCCCGGACGAGCTGTCGCTGAACGCGCGGCTCGCCAACGAGTTCGGCGCCTCGGTCCTCCCGGTCGTCGGCGGCCGCAGGCAGAGTGCCGAGTCCGTACTCGCGGAGACCCACAACGCCTTCCGCGCCTACGACGGCCTCGGCTGCGACGTGCTGGCCATGGTGACCAACCGGGTCGCGCGCGAGGACCGGGACGCGATCGCCGAGCGGCTCGCGCACCGGCTGCCGGTACCGTGCTGGGTGGTGCCGGACGAGCCCGCCCTGTCGGCGCCGACGGTCTCCCAGATCGCGCACGCCCTGGGCGCCGAGGTGGTCCTCGGCGACGACTCGGGGCTCGCCCGCGACGCACTGGACTTCGTCTTCGGCGGGGCCATGCTGCCCAACCTGCTGGCCGCCCTGACCCCGGGCTGCCTGGTCATCACGCCGGGCGACCGCGCCGACCTGGTGATCGGCGCGCTGGCCGCGCACAGCGCCGGCACCCCGCCGATAGCCGGCCTCCTGCTGACCCTGGACGAGGTGCCCGGCGAGGGCATCCTCACCCTCGCCGCCCGGCTGGCCCCCGGCACCCCGGTGCTCTCGGTGACCGGCAGCAGCTTCCCCACCGCCGAGCGGCTGTCCTCCCTGGAGGGCAGGCTCAGCGCGGCCGCCCCGCGCAAGGCGGAGACCGCCCTCGGCCTGTTCGAGCGCCACGTCGACACCGCCGAGCTGAACAAGCGGGTCTCCGCCCCGAGCAGCGACCGCGTCACGCCGATGATGTTCGAGCACAAGCTCCTGGAGCAGGCCCGCTCCGACCTGCGCCGGGTCGTCCTGCCGGAGGGCACCGAGGAGCGGGTGCTGCACGCCGCGGAGGTGCTGCTGCGCCGGGGCGTGTGCGAGCTGACGCTGCTCGGCCCGGTCGAGCAGATCCGCAAGAGGGCCGCCGATCTCGGCATCGACCTCGGCGGCGCCGAGCTGATCGACCCGGCCGACAGCGAGCTGCGCGACTCCTTCGCCGAGAAGTACGCCGCCCTGCGCGCCCACAAGGGCGTGACCGTGGAGCTGGCGTACGACGTGGTCTCCGACGTGAACTACTTCGGCACGCTGATGGTGCAGGAGGGCTTCGCCGACGGCATGGTCTCGGGGTCGGTGCACTCGACGGCGGCGACCATCCGCCCCGCCTTCGAGATCATCAAGACCAGGCCGGACGCGGCCATCGTCTCGTCCGTCTTCTTCATGTGCCTGGCCGACAAGGTCCTGGTCTACGGCGACTGCGCCGTCAACCCCGACCCGGACGCGGAGCAGCTCGCCGACATCGCCGCCCAGTCGGCGTCCACGGCGGCGCGGTTCGGGGTGGAGCCGCGGATCGCGATGCTGTCGTACTCGACGGGTACGTCCGGTACGGGCGCGGACGTCGACAAGGTGCGCGAGGCGACCGAGCTGGTCCGCTCGCGCCGCCCGGACCTCAGCGTCGAGGGGCCGATCCAGTACGACGCCGCGGTCGAGCCGTCGGTGGCCGCGACGAAGCTGCCCGGCTCGGCGGTCGCCGGGCAGGCCAGCGTGCTGGTCTTCCCCGACCTGAACACGGGCAACAACACCTACAAGGCGGTGCAGCGCTCGGCCGGGGCCATCGCGGTGGGCCCGGTCCTGCAGGGTCTGCGCAAGCCGGTCAACGACCTGTCCCGGGGCGCGCTCGTGCAGGACATCGTCAACACCGTCGCCATCACGGCGATCCAGGCCCAGCAGTCCCCCAGTGAGAAGGCGTCCGATCTGTGAGCGGCACCCGCGTCCTCGTCCTCAACTCCGGTTCCTCGTCGGTGAAGTACCAGCTGCTCGACATGCGGGGCGGCGAGCGGCTGGCCGTCGGCCTCGTCGAGCGGATCGGTGAGGAGACCTCCCGGCTGAAGCACACGACGGCCGGCGGCGAGAGCCGTGAGTGGAGCGGGGCCGTCCCCGACCACGAGGCGGCGCTCAAGGCCGTGGCGGCCGAGCTGGCCGGGGACGGGCTCGGCCTGGACTCGCCCGAGCTGGCCGCGATCGGGCACCGGGTGGTGCACGGCGGGAAGCGGTTCACCGAGCCGACCGTGATCGACGCCGCCGTGCTCGCCGAGATCGAGCGGCTCATCCCGGTCGCCCCGCTGCACAACCCGGCCAACCTCACCGGCATCCGCACCGCGCGGGCCCTGCGCCCGGACCTGCCGCAGGTCGCCGTGTTCGACACCGCCTTCCACTCGACGATGCCGGAGTCCGCGGCCCGCTACGCGATCGACGTCGAGACCGCCGACGCGCACCGCGTCAGGCGCTACGGATTCCACGGCACCTCGCACGCGTACGTGTCGCGCGAGACCGCCGGGCTGCTGGGCCGGGACCCCGAGGACGTGAACGTGATCGTGCTGCACCTGGGCAACGGGGCGTCCGCCTCGGCCGTGCGGGGCGGACGGTGCGTGGACACCTCCATGGGGCTGACGCCCTTGGAGGGGCTCGTGATGGGTACGCGCTCGGGAGACATGGACCCGGCCGTCATCTTCCATCTGATGCGCGTCGGCGGAATGTCCGCCGACGAGATCGACACTCTCCTCAACACGAGGAGCGGTCTGACCGGACTGTGCGGCGACAACGACATGCGGGAGATCCGTCGCCGGGTCGACGCCGGCGACGAGCGGGCGCGGCTGGCCTTCGACATCTACATTCACCGGCTGAAGAAGTACATCGGCGCCTATTACGCCGTTCTCGGGCGGGTGGACGCCGTGACCTTCACGGCCGGGGTCGGGGAGAACTCTGCGCCGGTGCGCGAGGCGGCCCTGGCGGGGCTCGGGGGGCTCGGCCTCGCGGTCGACGGCGGGCTGAACGCCGCGCGCGGCGGCGGGGCCAGGCTGATCTCGCCCCCGGACGCGCGGGTGGCGGTGGCCGTGGTGCCGACCGACGAGGAATTGGAGATCGCGACACAGACCTACGCGCTGGTGAATGGTTCGGGGAATCTCACCTGAGCGGCATCCCGCCCTTTTGTATTTTCCGCCAGCCGGAATATTCCGCGCCGAAACAAAACGATAGGATCGCCCCATGCGCCGTTCGAAAATCGTCTGTACTCTCGGCCCCGCGGTCGACTCCCACGAGCTGCTCGTCTCACTGATCGAAGCCGGCATGAACGTGGCCCGCTTCAACTTCAGCCACGGCACCCACGCCGAGCACCAGGGGCGTTACGACCGGGTGCGGGCCGCCGCCAAGGAGACCGGCAGGGCCATCGGTGTCCTCGCCGACCTGCAGGGCCCGAAGATCCGTCTGGAGACCTTCGCGGAGGGTCCCGTCGAGCTGGTGCGCGGTGACGAGTTCACCATCACCACGGAGGACGTCCCGGGCGACCGGACGATCTGCGGCACGACGTACAAGGGTCTGCCCGGTGACGTCGCCAAGGGCGACCAGGTGCTCATCAACGACGGCAACGTCGAGCTGAAGGTCACCGAGGTCGAGGGCCCGCGGGTGAGGACGATCGTCATCGAGGGCGGCGTCATCTCCGACCACAAGGGCATCAACCTGCCCGGTACCGCGGTCAACGTCCCCGCGCTGTCCGAGAAGGACATCGAGGACCTGCGGTTCGCGCTGCGGATGGGCTGCGACCTGGTCGCCCTCTCCTTCGTCCGGGACGCCAAGGACGTCGACGACGTGCACCGCGTCATGGACGAGGAGGGCCGCCGCGTCCCGGTCGTCGCCAAGGTGGAGAAGCCGCAGGCGGTCGAGAACATGGAGGACGTCGTGATGGCGTTCGACGGCGTGATGGTCGCCCGTGGCGACCTGGCCGTCGAGTACCCCCTCGAAAGGGTCCCCATGGTGCAGAAGCGCCTGATCGAGCTGTGCCGGCGCAACGCCAAGCCGGTGATCGTGGCGACCCAGATGATGGAGTCGATGATCACCAACTCCCGTCCGACCCGCGCCGAGGCCTCCGACGTGGCCAACGCGATCCTGGACGGCGCGGACGCGGTCATGCTGTCGGCGGAGTCGTCCGTGGGCGCGTACCCGATCGAGACCGTCAGGACGATGTCGAAGATCGTCACCGTGGCCGAGCAGGAGCTGCTGTCCAAGGGCCTGCAGCCGCTGGTGCCGGGCAAGAAGCCGCGTACGCAGGGCGGTTCGGTGGCGCGTGCCGCCGCCGAGATCGCCGACTTCCTGGGCGGCAAGGGCCTGGTGGCCTTCACCCAGTCCGGCGACACCGCCCGCCGCCTGTCCCGCTACCGCGCGGCCCAGCCCATCCTCGCCTTCACCACCGACGAGTCGACCCGCAACCAGCTGGCGCTCAGCTGGGGCGTGGAGCCGCACGTGGTGCCGTTCGTGAACAGCACCGACGAGATGGTCGGCCTGGTGGACCAGGAGACGGCCCGCCTCGGCCGGTTCAGCGACGGCGACATCGTCGTGATCACCGCCGGTTCGCCCCCCGGTGTGCCCGGCACCACCAACATGGTCCGCGTGCTCCACCTGGGCGAGACCCGCCGCGGCTGACGGTACGGCGCCCACGGCTTCGGTACGGCGCCGAGGGCGCCCCCTCGGCAGGGGCGCCCTCGGCGGTGACGCGGCTCGCGAACGGGCTGGTGGGCCTGCCCGGCCGGCCGGGTGCCGGTCGTTCCTGTGTCAGTCCGTCGTGTACTGGTGGAGCCCCGGGACGTGGAGCGTGCCGCCGAACTGGCCGGCCTGGACGACCGTCACCTTGGTGAAGTAGATCAGCGGGATGTCCAGCGGCGGCGGGTTCTCCGGATCGAAGGTGATCGGGATCAGCCCGAGCAGGTTGCCCGAGATGCTCTCCGTATACATCACCGTGTCGCCGTCGCGGATCGTGGACGTCGAGCCCTTGGCCGCCTGCACGTGGTAGGTCTTGCCGGCCTGCTCGTCCTTCACCGTCTGGTGCAGGTCGCCGATGTCGGTGCCGTTGGAGATGACGTACTTCAGGACCTTTTTGGTGGTGCCGTTGGCCGTCCTCACCTCGACGACGCCCTCGTACGAGGCGCCCTTCAGCAGCAGCGAGCTGGCGTTGAGGTACCACGGGTCGTCGGGCAGCGGCACCTTGTTGTCGACGCCGCCCTCCTCGTCGGTGGCGACCGGGCAGTCGTCGATGTCCGTGCCGGCGGTCTCGGAGGCGCTGGGGGTGGGCGTGGCGGTCGCGTCGCCCCCGGCCTTCTCCTCGTCCTCCTTGGCCTTCTCCGCCGCGTCCTTCGCCGCCTTGTCCACCGTCTCCCCGGTGTCCTCGGCCGCCTTCGACGCCATGTCGGTCACACCGCCGACCGTGTCCTCCACCGTGTCGGTGACCTTGTCGCCGGTCTCCTTCACGGGGTCGGACGCGTCACCCGCGGCGCTCTCGGACGTCGAGGGGACCGGCGTGGGCATCGGGCTCTCGCCGGCCTTCCTGCCCCCGGTGAAGATGCCCTCGATGGCATCGCCGAGACCTTCCAGGAGCCCGCTTTTGTCCTCCGACTCGGAGGGGGACGGTTGCACGGCGCCCCCGCCGGCCGTCTCCTGGCTCTGCGACGCGGAGGGGGTCGGGGCAGGGTCGGCCTGGTCGCTCCCGCCGGCCTCGGCCCCCTTGTCGTCCTTGGCGCCCTTGTCGTCGGAACCTGAATCCGGCGAAGAGGAGTCGCTCTCGTCCGTGCCCGCGTCCTCGCCCGAGGCGGCGGCGCCGGGCTCCTTCGCGTCGTCCTGGCCCTCGTCGGCCCCGTCGGTCGCCGAGGGCGACGGTGTGGGCGACTCGGACGCATCCTTCTCGGCGTCCTCCAGGGCCGCCACGCAGTCCTTGTACTCGTCGGCCGTCAGGCTGTTGGAGGCCGGCGCCGCGTCATTGCCGTCGGCGAGGGCCAGCGTCGGGGTGAACCCCATCCCCATGAGGACCGCCGTGGGCATCGCCGCGATGGCTATCGCCTTGCCGGCCGGCATGTGGAACCTGGTGAACAACGGCTTCTTGGGTGCCGCGTGGCGCGGCCCGGTTCTCACACGGGCCGACTCCACGTCAGTCCCGCAGGTCACCTCGTCAGCCGGCACTGTGCCTCCCGTTCGCCCCGTTGGCCGGGCTCGTTCCTGACAGGTCGTGCGCCCCCGGCGCCATGAAGGCCTGGGAGGGGTTTCCGTCGTCCGGCCCGCCCCGCGGCGTGGGCACCGTGGTGTCGGTGGCAGCGGTGCCGGGCCCCGGGATGCCGGGCAGCGCCGTGCCGGGGACCAGGCCCTCGGGCGCGTCGTCCGTCCCCTTGCCCTCCAGAGGCGGCTCGGCCTGCGGCGGCTCGCCCGGCACCCACGACACGGCCATGGCTCCGCCGATCAGCGCGAGCAGGAAGCCGATGAGGAACCCGCCGAGGTTGGACACCGGAATGGACACCAGCGCCAGCAGGATCGCCGCGACGCCCGCGAAGACCCGGACGTGCTTCTGGAACCACAGGCTGATGCCCAGGACGACCAGCAGCACGCCGATGATCAGGGACCCGGAGCCCGCGGTGGTGGCCATCGCCAGCGTCAGGTGACCGATCTGGAGGTTCGCGTACGGGAAGTAAGCGATGGGGAGTCCCCCAAGGGCGACGAACAGTCCGGCCCAGAACGGCCGCTCGCCTCGCCAGGCACGGAACTGCAGCCTCCGGCGGGTGAACTGACCGGCTGCGGCAGGAGTCTCGGCGCTCATGGAAAAACAGCTCCCTGTTACGGCTTTGCTGTGGTGGAGACGTAGGCCGCGCGTGAGGCTACGGCCGGAGAGTGGACGGGCGGGGGCGCCACCGGCTCCCCCGCCCGTCAGCGAGTGCTTAGTAGCACTCCTTGACACCCTTGGACAGCGACATCTTCAGACCGCTGAGCTTGAAGGTTCCGGCGGTGGTCGCCCACGCCGTCTGCCTCACGTTCTTCAGCGTGGCCGAGTCGGCCTGCTGCGCGAATCCGTACGGATTCGCGGTGTCGCCCTTCTTGATGCCCGGACCCTTGCTGGCGTCCTTGGCGGCCACACCGATGTCGATGCCGCGGAACGTGGCATCGGCCTCGAGGTCCTCGACGTCGATGTACAGGTTCTCGGCCTTGACCGCCTTGTCGCCGCCGCCCGCCTTCAGCATGAGGCTGACGGAGCCGAACACGGGGATGTCCGGGGTGACTACGGACTGGCACATGTTCTTGATCGTCGCGGACTTGAACGCCGAGACGGCGACGGGATGAGCCGTCTTCTCGCCCTTCAGCGTGTAACCCGAGTCGATCGCCCCGTACTGGGAGAAGCCCGTGCCGTCGAGCTGGTCCGCCGTCACCTTGAACGACTGCCCCGACACGCTGAACGACGCCGCGAGAGCGCCCTGCGCGAGCGCGACACCTATCGCGGCCGTCGCGGCAACGCTGGGCACCATCACCACAGCGAACCGCTTCCATCTGGTCCCGCCACGCACCTGGGACTCCATATTTCCTCCTTCTCGGACGTACATCTCCTGACCTCGACCGGCCTCCGGTTCGGCGGCTCGGCCTGGCAGGGATGGGAGAAGTGCTACGTCCTCGGGAAGGAGAGCGCCCGCACTCGGCGGCACGTACAACGCGCCCGAATAACCGGCGATCACCCCCGAGCGACAACCACTGGTCGCGCCTGACACGCATCACGCACAACCCTGCTGGGCAGGCTTCGCCCCAAGGGCGAAGACCCCCCTGCCCAAGGGCCGGCGTCATTACCGCCGGCCCTGCTCGGTGGGGACCCAAAAACCCCCGTGGCCCGACCGGCTGTCGGGGTACGGGAATGGACCGAGCGTCGCCGATCGTGGTGCATTCTCGCCGTCGGCACAAGGGGGTTCGTTACTCGCTGGTAGCGGCCGGATGACCGCGGGACGACGCACCGGGCCCGAGCGGCGACGCTGGGTGTGCCATGAGGGCGGAACAAAACTGTTGATCGATGGACAGAGTCCGACACATCGACACCACTGTCTTACTGGCAGTAACAGCGGCCGCGATTACCAAGATTCGGTAAAGCGCGGCCGCAGTGGCGCCTCGTCGACAGCTCCTTCACACGCGCACCATGGCTGGGAACGGCGGGCGCCCGGCCGTCGGCGGGCGCCCGGACCGCTCTAGAACAGGGCGCGGGCCAGCGCCCGGCGCGCCGCGGTCACCCGCGGGTCGTCGGCACCGACCACCTCGAACAGCTCCAGCAGCCGCAGCCGTACGGCGTCCCGGTCGTCCCCGGCCGTGACGCGCACCGTGTCGATGAGACGCCCGAAGGCGTCCTCCACGTGACCGCCCACCAGGTCCAGGTCGGCGGCGGCGATCTGCGCCCGGGCGTCACCCGGCTTGTCGGCCGCGTCCTGACGGACCCGCTGCGGATCGGCGTCCTGCACCCGCTGGAGCAACTCGGCCTGGGACAGCCCCAGTTTGGCCTCGGTGTTGCCCGGCTCCTCGGCCAGCACGTTCTTGTACGCCTGGACGGCACCGCCCAGGTCGCCCGCGTCCAGCGCCCGCACGGCGGCTTCGAGCGCCGCGTCGTGCGGCCCGGCCGGGCGCTCGGGGGCGGCGGGCCGCTCGGCACCCGGCTCCGCCTCGGGGTCGACGACGAGACCGGTCAGACCGAAGCGCTCCTCGCCGACCTGCACCAGCTGGTCCAGGGTCTGGCGGATCTGCGCCTCACCGGCGGCACCCTGGAAGAGCGGCAGCGCCTGTCCGGCGACGACCGCGAACACGGCCGGGATGCCCTGGACACCGAACTGCTGCATCAGCGTCTGGTTGGCGTCGACGTCGATCCTGGCGAGGAGGAAGCGCCCGTTGTACTCGACGGCGAGCCGCTCCAGGACCGGGCTCAACTGCTTGCAGGGCTCGCACCACTCGGCCCAGAAGTCGATGACGACCGGGACCTCGGTGGATCGCTGCAGGACATCGCTCTCGAAGCCGGCCTCGTCGACGTCGATGACGAGGTCGGCGGGCGAGACCGCGCCCGTCCCGCCGTGGCGGGCCGCTTCGGCGCGTGCCTGCTCCGCCTTCGTCTTGGCCTCCTGGGCCTGCTTCACCGCGGCGAGGTCGACGACCCCGCTCATGGACATGTTCCGTGGCTGCATGGGTCTATCCTCCCCCGTACTCCGCGCGTGTGTGAAAAGCGGGTCGAAAGCCCGCCCGGACGTGTGCTGTTCGGCGCCGGGTCCCCACCCCACGCCCGTGGTCGTCGCTGGGGCACGGGAACACACCCGTGCTTTCGCTACGAGCCGTAGCGTAATGCCATGACGGGCCGTCGGAACACCCCGTCGCGGTGATCTCCCTCACGGACGCCCGCGTGTTACCCGCCGGTTAAGGTCGGGGGATGCAGAGCAGCAGCCCCGCCGGCCGTGCCGGCCGCCCGCGCAGTGCCGCGGCGGACACCGCGATCCTGGCCGCGACGCGGGCCGCCCTGGTCGACCTCGGCTGGTCGAAACTCACCCTGGGAGACGTCGCCACGCGGGCCGGGGTTGCCAAGACGACGCTCTACCGGCGCTGGGCGGGCAAGAACGAACTGGTAGTGGACGCGGTGGCGGAGCTCTTCGACGAGCTCGAACTGCCCGACCGCGGCTCCCTCGCCGAGGACATCGAGGGCGTGGTGCTCCAGTTCGCGGCGATCCTGGCCCGACCGGAGGCCAGGAACGGCCTGATGGCGGTGGTCGCGGAGTCCACGCGGGACGAGGCGCTGCGCGAGCGCATCCGCACGTCGATCGTCGAGCGGCAGAAGCGCCTGGTGCTGGCGGGCAGGGCGCGCGCCCAGACACGCGGCGAGCTGCCGCCCGAGACCGATCCGGCCCAGGCCGTCCGCACGGCGGATCTCATCTTCGACGTGGTGGCGGGCGCGGTGGTGCACCGCACGCTGGTCAGCTCCCGGGCCGCGGACGAGGAGTGGGTGCGCGGCCTGACCCGGGTGCTGCTGACGGGCCTGGCGGGCGCGGCCGACGGTCCGGCCTCGCCCCGCTAGGACACGGCCGGCGCGGGCTCGGCGCACGGTGACGACCAGTTTTCCCGTGGTGCGGCCGGTCTCCTCCTGTACGTGGGCCCGGGCGCCCTCGGCGAGCGGGAAGGTGCCGGAGACATGGTCGCGGAGCCTGCCCCGTTCGACGAGTCCGGCGATGGCGGGCATCCCCGCCCGGTCGTGCTCGACCAGCAGGCCGACGGCGCGGACGCCCGCCTTCTCGGCCGCGGCCGCGGTGTCCGCGTCCTGCGGCAGCAGGGACACGACGATGCCACCGGGTCGGAGCACGCCCACGGAGCGGGTGGCGGTCCGACCGCCGAGGGCGTCGAGGACGACGTCGTAGCGCTCCTCCGTGTCGGTGAAGTCCTCGGTGCGGTGGTCGACGCAGGCGTCGGCGCCGAGTCCGAGCAGGAAGTCGTGCTTGGGGGCACTCGGGAAAGCGCCCCTGGAGAGGGCGAGCCGGTCACGGCCGCGCCCTCGACCCGCCAGGGCCGGACCCGCCACGAGCGCGTCCCGCCAGGGCCCCGCGCCCCGACCACAACCCGCCCGGCCCAGACCCGACACCCCCCGACCCGCCAGGGCCCCGCGCCCCGACCACAACCCGCCCGGCCCAGACCCGACACCCCCCGACCCGCCAGGGCCCCGCGCCCCGACCGCAACCCGCCCGGCCCGGACCCGCCACGCCCCGACCCGCCAGGGCCGCCAGACCTGCCACGACCGCGACCCGCCGGGGCCCGCGCCCCGGCCGGCCGGCAAGGGCGGCCGACGGGCGGGCGAAGCGACGTGGCCGGGCCCTGACCGGCGACCCGCGCGGCTGCCGCACCGCCGGGACCGTGCCCGGCGGGCGGCAGCCGCGTGTGCCCGTGCCGCGTCGTTCAGAAGCCGGCCGGCTCCGTGTACACGCCCCACTCGTCGCGCAGCACGCCGCAGATCTCGCCGAGGGTCGCCTCCGCGCGTACCGCGTCCAGCATCGGCCCGATCATGTTGGCGCCGGAGCGGGCCGCGGCGAGCATGGTGTCCAGGGCCGACCGGACGGCCGCCTCGTCGCGGGCGGACTTGCGCTCGCCGAGGATCCGGACCTGCTCGCGCTCGACCTCGTGGCTGACCCTGAGGATCTCCAGGTCGCCGGTGACCGAACCGGTGTGGACGTTGACGCCGACCACCTTCTTGTCGTCCTTCTCCAAGGACTGCTGGTAGCGGAAGGCCGACTCGGCGATCTCCCCGGTGAACCAGCCGTCCTCGATGCCGCGCAGGAGGCCGGAGGTGATCGGCCCGACGGGGTGCCGCCCGTCGGGGTGGGCCCTGAGCCCCCGCTCCCTGATCTGCTCGAAGATCTTCTCCGCGTCGGCCTCGATGCGATCGGTCAGCTGCTCGATGAACCAGGAACCGCCCAGCGGGTCGGCGACGTTGGCGACGCCGGTCTCCTCCATCAGCACCTGCTGGGTGCGCAGGGCGATCTCCGCGGCCTGCTCGCTGGGCAGGGCGAGGGTCTCGTCGAGCGCGTTGGTGTGCAGGGAGTTGGTGCCGCCGAGCACCGCCGCGAGCGCCTCCACGGCCGTACGGACCACGTTGTTGTACGGCTGCTGCGCGGTGAGCGAGACACCGGCGGTCTGGGTGTGGAAGCGCAGCCACTGCGCCTTGTCCGACCGCGCGCCGTACACGTCGCGCATCCAGCGGGCCCAGATACGGCGGGCCGCGCGGAACTTGGCGATCTCCTCGAAGAAGTCGAGGTGCGCGTCGAAGAAGAAGGACAGGCCGGGGGCGAAGACGTCGACGTCGAGGCCGCGCGAGAGGCCCAGCTCCACGTATCCGAAGCCGTCCGCCAGGGTGTAGGCCAGCTCCTGCGCGGCCGTCGCGCCTGCCTCGCGGATGTGGTAGCCGGAGACCGACAGCGGCTTGTAGGCGGGGATGCCGGCCGCGCAGTACTCCATCAGGTCGCCGATCAGGCGAAGGTGCGGCTCGGGCTGGAAGAGCCACTCCTTCTGGGCGATGTACTCCTTGAAGATGTCGGTCTGCAGCGTGCCGTTGAGCACGGACGCGTCGACGCCCTGGCGTTCGGCGGCGACCAGGTACATGCAGAACACGGGCACCGCGGGCCCGCTGATCGTCATGGAGGTGGTGACGTCCCCGAGCGGGATGTCCTGGAACAGCACCTCCATGTCGGCGGCCGAGTCGATGGCCACTCCGCAGTGCCCGACCTCGCCGAGCGAGCGGGGGTCGTCGGAGTCGCGGCCCATCAGGGTCGGCATGTCGAAGGCGACCGAGAGCCCGCCGCCGCCGTTGCGGAGGATCATCTTGTAGCGCTCGTTGGTCTGCTCGGCGTTGCCGAACCCGGCGAACTGCCGGATGGTCCACGTACGCCCCCGGTACCCGGTCGGATGCAGGCCGCGGGTGAAGGGGTACTCCCCCGGCCAGCCGATCCGCTCGAAGCCCTCGTACTCGTCCCCCGGCCGGGGCCCGTACACCGGCTCCACGGGGTCGCCGGAAAGCGTGGTGAAGTCCGCGTCGCGCTTGCGCGCCGCGTCGTACCGGGCCTGCCAGCGAAGGCGGCCCTCCTCTGTGGCGTGAGCGTCCATACCCTCAAATTTACTAGGACGTCCAAGTAAATGTCGATGGGGTACCGCCGTGCGGGTGTCCGCACGGCGGTGGGAAGGCTCACGACGGGCCGGTCAGGCCTCGGCGACCGCCGGCTCGGGCTCGGCGGCGCTCGCGTCCAGCTCACGGCTGATCCGTCGCTCCACGAAGAAGGCGGCCGTCGGAACGGTCCCGGCGAGCAGCACCCAGAGCTGCTTCTTCACCGGCCACTTCGCCTTGGACCCCAGGTCGAAGGCGAAGACGAGGTAGATCACGTACAGCCAGCCGTGGGCGATGCTGACGACCCGGGTGAAGTCGGCTGCGCCGTCCATCTCCAGGGCGTACTTGGCGATCATGCCAAGGCACAGCGCGATCAGCAGCACACCGGTGACGTACGCCATGACCCGGTAGCGGGTCAGCACGCTCTTTTTCATGGCTACGAGCGTAACCGCCCGTTTCGCGCGGTCTTCGGGCGGGGCGGGCGGCTCGCCCGGCCCGATCCGCCCGCTCAGGCCTCGTCGAAGTCTCCCGCGGCGACCCGCAGCGGCCTGAGCATCGCGAAGATCTCGCCGCACTCCTCGGCGTCGTACGCGCCCAGACCGAAGTCCATCTCCATCAGGTCGCGGGTGGCCGCCTCGACGACCTCGCGGCCCCTGTCGGTGATCGTGGCCAGCGTGCCGCGGCCGTCGTTGGGGTTGGGGCGTTTCGCCACCAGGCCGGACCTCACCAGCCGGTCGACGGTGTTCGTCACGGAGGTGGGGTGCACCATGAGGCGCTCGCCGATCTTGGACATCGGCAGCTCGCCCGACTTGGAGAAGGTGAGCAGCACCAGCGCCTCGTACCGCGCGAACGTCAGCCCGTACGGCTTGACCACGGCGTCGACCTCGCCCAGCAGGATCTGCTGGGCGCGCATGATCGAGGTGATCGCGGCCATCGAGGGCACGCCGCCCCAACGCTGCTTCCAGAGCTCGTCGGCGCGGGCGATGGGATCGAAGGAGAGGCTGAGCGGCTTCGGCACGGCATCAGACCTTACCGGCCGGTCACATGCCGGTCAGACCCGTCTCGCCTTTCGATACCGAAGGCCCGGGCGCGCGGGTCACCCGGCGAGATGCCGCTCCACCGTGTCCACCTTCGACGTGAGACCGTCCGTCACGCCGGGGCGGATGTCCGCCTTGAGGACCAGGGAGACACGCGGCGCCCGTGCCTCCACGGCGGCCACGGCCCGCCGGACGACGTCCATGACCTCGTCCCACTCGCCCTCGACGGATGTGAACATCGCGTCGGTGCGGTTCGGCAGGCCCGACTCGCGGACCACCCGGACGGCGTCGGCGACGTACTCCCCCACGTCCTCGCCGACGCCGAGCGGCGTCACGGAGAAGGCGACGATCATGCGCCCACGACCCCTTCCCGGCGAGCGCGGGAGGCGATGACCGCGGTCTCGGCCTCGCGCTTGAGCCTGCGCTCGGCGAAGAAGCCGCCGGTCGGCAGCACCGAGAGGACGAAGTAGAGGGCGGCGGTCTTCAGCGGCCACTTGGCGCGGTTCCAGGCGTCCGCCCAGAAGATCACGTACAGGACGAAGAGGACGCCGTGGATCATGCCCATCGCCGGCACCGCGTTGAAGTCGGTGGTCCGCTTCAGGACGGAGCAGACGAGCAGCAGGAGGAACGAGATCGCCTCGGGGCCCGAGACCAGGCGGAGGCGGCGGAGAGCGGTGGCGGTCTTGAGGTCCACGGGTCACCTTCGGTGGGAGGGAGGGACGGTCACTCGGGCGCACTCGGGCGCACCCACGAACAGGGGCGTTTGTGAACGCGCGCACAAGCGCGTGCCCATTGTGGCAAACCTCCGGACGCGCCCGGGTCAGGGGGTCGCCGCCACGGGGCCCCGGGAGGCCTCCTGGAGGGACGATCGGGGGACGTCTCCACCCGTGGGACCTGTTGGCGGGCCCGCCCGGGGGCTACCTTCCCGTTTGTGGCGATGTTCCGACTTCAAGGCAGCAAGGTACTCGCCGTCGACATGACCTCGGACGCCGTGAAGGCGAAGAACGGCTCGATGGTCGCGTACGACGGGGAGATGGCCTTCAAGAAGCTCAGCGGCGGCGGTGAGGGCATCCGGGGCATGGTGACCCGGCGGATCACCGGCGAGCAGATGACGGTGATGGAGGTGAGGGGGCAGGGGACCTGCTGGTTCGCGGACCGGGCCTCGGAGATCACCCTGGTGGCTCTCCGGGGCGACAGGCTGTACGTCGAGTCGAGCAACTTCCTGGCGGCCGACGCCGGACTGCGGACCGGCACCAGCTTCACGGGCACGCGCGGCGCCTCCCAGGGCAACGGGCTGTTCACCACGACGATCGAGGGGCACGGACAGGCGGCGATCATGTCCGACGGCCCCGCGGTGGTGCTGCGGGTCAGCGCGCGGTACCCGCTGACCGTCGACCCGGGGGCGTATGTCGCGCACCAGGGGAACCTGCGGCAGTCCTTCCAGTCGGGTGTGACGTTCCGCACCCTGTTCGGGGAGGGCGGCGGAGAGGCCTTCCAGATCCGCTTCGAGGGCGACGGGCTGGTGTACGTGCAGCCGAGCGAGCGGAACACGATCGCGGGGGATGTCTGACCATGGCCTTCCAGGAGCTCAATTCCAAGATGGTCCAGGCCACCGTCGCGCCCGGGCAGCGGCTGTTCAGTCAGCGCGGCGCCATGCTCGCCTACCGCGGTGAGGTGTCCTTCACCCCCGACCTGCGGGGCGGCCGGGGCGGTGTCATGTCGATGATCGGGCGCCGGGTGGCGAACGAGGACACGCCGCTGATGACCGTCGAGGGCCGCGGCACGGTGTTCTTCGGGCACGGCGGGCACCACGTCCAGGTGATCAACCTCGCGGGCGACGCCCTGTACGTGGAGGCGGACCGTCTCCTCGCCTTCGAGGGCACCCTGGAGCAGGGCACGGTGTTCCTGGGCTCGCAGGGCGGGGTCATGGGCATGGTGCGGGGCCAGGTGAGCGGGCAGGGGCTGTTCACCACGTCCCTCAGGGGCCACGGCTCAGTGGCGGTGATGGCCCACGGAGGCGTCTTCGAGGTGCCCATCACGCCGGGGCGCCCGGTGCGCGTCGATCCGCAGGCCTACGTCGCCCACCACGGCGACGTACGCAACAAGCTGTCCACGGCGCTGGGCTGGCGGGACATGGTGGGGCGCGGCTCCGGCGAGGCCTTCCAGCTGGAGCTGAGCGGCAGCGGCACGGTGTTCGTCCAGGCGTCCGAGGAGAAGCTGTGAGCACGGTCCACCACGACCCGGCGACGCTGCCGGCCGACGACAACGTCAACGCGTACACCTTCTGCGTGGAGCTCGCCGGGAGCCAGTGGTTCCTGCAGAAGGGGAAGATGATCGCCTACTACGGGACGATCGATTTCAACGGGATCGGACACGGTCGGCTGGACCGTCTGGTGCGCACGTCCTTCCATTCGCCTCTGCACGCGAGCGACTGGGTCGTGGCGGAGGGTTCGGGCAAGATGCTCCTCGCCGACCGGGCCTTCGACGTGAATTCCTATGACCTCGAAGACGGCAACCTGACCATTCGCTCGGGCAACTTGCTTGCTTTTCAGCCAAGTCTCGCCCTCAAGCAGTCGATCGTGCCGGGTTTTCTGACACTGATCGGAACCGGAAAGTTCGTGGCCGCGTCGAACGGTCCGGTGGTGTTCATGGAACCGCCGATCCGGGTCGACCCGCAGGCCCTGGTCGGCTGGGCCGACTGCCCGTCGCCGTGCCATCACTACGACCACGGGTACCTGACCGGCCTGCTGGGCGGCCTACGTGCGATGACGGGGCTCGGCGGGGCCTCCGGGGAAGAGCACCAGTTCGAGTTCGTGGGCGCGGGGACGGTGCTGCTGCAGTCGAGCGAGGCACTGATGGCGGAGCAGGCCGCGGGGGCTCCGCCGCAGCAGGCGGGAGTGCCCGGCGGCGGGGCGTCCGGAGCGCCGGGAGGCCGGTCCGGGGTACCGGGGCTTCCCGGACAGCTGGGGGACCTCCAGCGCCGCTTCGGGCTGTGAGCGGTAATCTGCGGAGTGTGACATCGAACGCGTGCGCACCGTCACCGTCACGGAAAACCCCTCACTAGTTCGCCTTTCAACATTTTAGGTAGACTTCATTCATGGAGACCGAGACGGCCACCCGCTGGCTGACCGATACGGAGCAGTGTGCTTGGCGCACCCACCTGGAGGTCAACAGGCTGTTGACGCACCAGCTCGAGAAGGACCTGCAGCCGTTCGGCCTGACAATGAACGACTACGAGATCCTGGTGAACCTCTCCGAGTCGGAGGACGACAGGATGCGGATGAGCGACCTGGCCACTGCCACGATGCAGTCCAAGAGCCGCCTGTCCCACCAGATCACCCGCATGGAGAACGCGAACCTGGTCCGGCGGGAGAACTGCGAGTCCGACCGCCGCGGGCTCTTCGCCGTTCTCACCGAGCACGGCCTGGAGACGATGCGGAAGGTCGCACCGCACCACGTGGCATCCGTCCGCAGGCACTTCATCGACCTGCTGGCTCCGGAGACCCTGACGGAGCTGGACAAGGCGCTCAAGCCCATCGCGGAACACCTGCGCGGGCAGCGGGGACGCGCCTGATCACGTCCCCCCGGGCCCCGGCGTTCCCGGAGGTCTAGGCACCCGGCAGGCGGAGCTCGAACAGGGCGCCGCCTGCCGGTGCGTCGCGCACCGTCAGCGTGCCGCCGTGGCGTACGGCGACGTCGCGGGCGATGGCCAGCCCGAGGCCGGCCCCGCCGTCGTCGCGGCTGCGGGCGGCGTCGAGCCGTACGAACCGCTCGAAGCTCTGTTCCCGGTCGGCCGCCGGCACCCCTTCGCCGTCGTCGGCCACTCCGACCACCACCCGGTCGCCGTCCCGGCGCACGGACACCTCCACCGCCGAACGGGCGTGCCGCTGGGCGTTGTCGAGCAGATTGGCCAGCACCCGCCCCAGCTGGCCCGGCGATCCGGCCGCACTCACCGCGGCGTCGCCCCGCACACTCACCCCGGTCCGGCCCTCGGCCGCCTCCCGCGCGAGCGCCGCCAGGTCGACCCGGGCGTCGGCGGGCCGCTCCCCCGCGTCCAGCCTGGCCAGCAGCAGCAGATCCGCGGCGAGCCGCTGCAGCCGTACGGTGTCCCGCACCGCGCCGTCGAGACCGAGCAGCCCGGGATGGGCGGCGGCCACCTCCAGCTGGGTGCGCAGCGAGGCGATCGGGCTGCGCAGCTCGTGCGAGGCGTCGGCGACGAAGCGGCGCTGCCGCTCCACGGAGGTCTCCAGGGCGGCCAGCGTCTCGTTGGTGGTCGAGGCGAGCCTGGCCACCTCGTCGTGCGTGCCCGGCACCGGGACGCGGCGGGCCAGGTCCTCGCTGGCGGTGATCGCGGCCATCTCCCGCCGGATGCCCTCCACCGGGCGCAGCGCGCGCCGGGTGACCAGCCAGGTGACCCACGCCACGACCGCGAGCAGCGCCGGGAAGCCGATCAGCATGACGGTCAGCGCGGTGTTCACGGCGCCGTGCTCGGCGGACAGCGGGGCACCGGCGTAGACGGTGAGCCGGTCACCGCGCCGGGTCTCGACGGGTACGGCGGCGAAGCGGTAGTCCTCCGTGTCGCCGTCGATCGTCGCCGTGCCGTCGCTGACGGTGGTCCGCTCGCCGACCTCCCCGGGGTCGAGGGACTCGCGCGAGTCGTCGTAGTCCGCGTCGTCTTCCGCGTCGTCTTCCGCGTCCGGTTCCGCGTCCAGCTCCCCGCCCCGGTCCCCGTCCCGGGGAGCGGCGCACGGCCTGGGAGGTCGGCGTGCTTTCCGGCGACGGCACCCGGCACAGCGTCCGCGTCGACCCGGCCACCGGCAAGGTCCTCGCCTTGCGGACCGACGAGGAGGACGGCGAGGACACGGCCGAGGCGCGGTCCGCCCTCAGGGGCGCCTCCGTCACCGCGGCCGAGGCGGCACAGGCAGCGGCCGGCAGGGGCACGGTGACCTCCGTGGACCTGGACGACGACGGGGGCGAGGGCGACGGCGGGCCCGCCTGGGAGGTCGAGACGCGCGCGCCCGGCAAGGGTGAGCAGGACTGGCGGGCCCACCTGAGGACCGGCAAGGTCACGACCGCCTCACACGGGTCGGACTCGCACGACTCCGGCGACTCCGGCTCGGACGACGACTGATCGGCCCCGCCCGCCTGGCGCAACCACCGTGGCGGCGCCCCGGCACCGGGCCGCCACGACGGCCGCACCGGGCCCCGCCGAACGCACCGGCAGGGGCAGCCGATCCACCAGCAGGCCCATCGCGGCGGCGGACATCCCGGTGTGCACGGCGGTGTCGCGCCAGGCATCTGCCCGGACCCGGAGTCCGGGCGCCGCGTTCGCGTCGGCGATCGGGTACGCCGGGCGCACGGCTCTCCGGGCGCGGCGTCAGCCGTTCGTCAGGCCCGCCACCAGTTCGTCCGCCGCGCGGTACGGGTCGAGTTCGCCCGCGACGATGCGTTCCGCCAGGGCGCCGAGGCGGCGGTCGCCGTGGAGGTCTCCGATGCGTTCGCGCAGAGTGGTGACGGCGATGGTCTCGACCTCGCGGGCGGCGCGGGCGCGGCGGCGTTCGGCGAGGACGTCCCGTTCCTCCATCCACGCGCGGTGCTTCTCCAGCGCCTCGACGACCTCGTCGACGCCCTCGCCGCGCGCCGCGACCGTCTTGACGATGGGCGGGCGCCAGTCGCCGGCGGCGCGGGCCTCGCCGAGGCCCAGCATGTGGTTCAGCTCGCGGGCGGTCGCGTCGGCGCCGTCCCGGTCGGCCTTGTTGACGACGTAGACGTCGCCGATCTCCAGGATTCCGGCCTTGGCCGCCTGGATGCCGTCGCCCATGCCGGGGGCGAGGAGGACGACGGAGGTGTCGGCCTGGGAGGCGATCTCGACCTCCGACTGGCCGACGCCCACCGTCTCCACGAGGATGACGTCGCACCCGGCCGCGTCCAGCACGCGGATGGCCTGCGGCGCGGCCCAGGCGAGGCCGCCGAGGTGGCCGCGGGTCGCCATCGAGCGGATGTAGACGCCCGGGTCGGAGGCGTGCTCCGACATCCGGACGCGGTCGCCGAGCAGCGCGCCGCCGGAGAAGGGGGAGGACGGGTCGACGGCGAGGACACCGACCCGCTTGCCCTGCTTGCGGTACGCCGTCACCAGCGCCGAGGTGGACGTCGACTTGCCGACGCCCGGCGAGCCGGTCAGTCCGACCACGTACGCCCCGCCGGTCAGCGGCGCGAGCGCCTCCATGACCTCCCTGAGCTGCGGAGACGCCCCCTCCACCAGGGAGATCAGCCGGGCCACGGCCCGCGGCCGGCCTTCCCTGGCCTGGGCCACCAGTGAGGAGACGTCCTGCATCACAGCTCCGTTCAGTGAGAAGTCGCAACCCGAGTCGTCGGCCGGTGACCCGAGGTCAGGCCCCGGGTACCCGCAGGATCAGCGCGTCGCCCTGGCCGCCGCCGCCGCACAGCGCCGCCGCTCCGACTCCGCCGCCACGCCGCTTCAGCTCCAGCGCCAGGTGCAGCACCAGACGGGCACCGGACATGCCGATCGGGTGGCCCAGGGCGATGGCGCCGCCGTTGACGTTCACCTTTTCGGTGGACACGCCCAGGTCCTTCATTGACTGGACGGCGACGGCCGCGAACGCCTCGTTGATCTCGATCAGGTCGAGGTCGCCGACCTCCAGGCCCTCCTTCTTCAGGGCGTGCTGGATGGCATGGGAGGGCTGCGACTGCAAAGAGTTGTCCGGGCCCGCGACGTTGCCGTGGGCGCCGATCTCCGCGAGCCACTCCAGGCCCAGCTCCTCGGCCTTGGCCCTGCTCATGACGACCACGGCCGCCGCGCCGTCGGAGATCTGCGAGGCGGAGCCCGCGGTGATCGTGCCGTCCTTGGAGAAGGCCGGGCGGAGCTTGCCCAGAGACTCGGCGGTGGTGTCGCCGCGGATGCCCTCGTCCTTGCTGAACAGCACCGGGTCGCCCTTGCGCTGCGGGATCCCGACCGGGGTGATCTCGGCGTCGAAGACACCGTTCTTCTGGGCGGCGGCGGCGCGCTGGTGGGACTGGGCGGCGATCTCGTCCTGGGCGGCGCGCCCGATACCGAGGCGCGTGTTGTGCTTCTCGGTCGACTCGCCCATGGCGATGTTCTCGAAGGAGTCGGTCAGACCGTCGTACGCCATGGCGTCGATCATCTCGACCGCGCCGTACTTGTAGCCCTCGCGGGACTTCGGCAGCAGGTGCGGGGCGTTGGTCATGGACTCCTGGCCGCCGGCGACGACCACGTCGAATTCACCCGCGCGAATGAGCTGGTCGGCGAGCGCGATGGCGTCGAGGCCGGAGAGGCAGACCTTGTTGACCGTGAGCGCCGGGACGCTCATGGGGATGCCGGCCTTCACGGCGGCCTGGCGGGCGGGGATCTGCCCGGCACCGGCCTGGAGCACCTGCCCCATGATCACGTACTGGACCTGGTCGCCGCCGATCCCCGCCCGGTCGAGGGCGGCCTTGATCGCGAAGCCGCCGAGGTCGGCCCCCGAGAAGGGCTTCAGTGAGCCGAGCAGCCGTCCCACCGGGGTGCGGGCACCCGCGACGATGACGGAGGTCGTGCCGTTCGTACCGTTCGTACCGGAAGTTCCGGGAGTTACAGGAGTTCCAGAAGACATGGGCTGCGGTCCCCTTTTCCGGCCCGCACAGGCCGAGGAGTGAACGAGGGTTTACTCGAATGTACTGAGCGGTATCCCGCCCGTCACCGGGCTGTCGGTGTGATCGCGCGCACGTTGCGTAACCACCTCCGGAGCGCTGCACTGAATTCATGCTGACGCGAATCGACCACATCGGAATCGCCTGCCGCGACCTCGACGCGACCGTCGCCTTCTACCGTGCCACCTACGGCTTCGAGGTGTTCCACACCGAGGTCAACGAGGAGCAGGGGGTCCGTGAGGCCATGCTCAAGATCAACGATACGTCGGACGGAGGAGCCTCGTACCTCCAGCTCCTGGAACCCACCCGCGAGGACTCCGCGGTCGGGAAGTGGCTGGCGAAGAACGGCGAGGGCGTCCACCACATCGCCTTCGGCACGGCGGACGTGGACGCGGACGCCGCGGACGTCCGCGAGAAGGGCGTACGCGTTCTGTACGACGAGCCCCGGCGGGGCTCCATGGGATCGCGGATCACCTTCCTGCACCCCAAGGACTGCCATGGCGTACTGACAGAACTGGTCACTTCGGCGGCCGTTGAGTCGTCTGAGCACTGACCCTCGTACATATGGGCCGGTAGGGTTGGGTGCGGTCGCCGCTCAGTCCAGGGTGACCCGGTCCCGTCGTCCGCGACGACGGGATCGCCGGGGTCGTGTTTCGGGGGGCTGACGACGGGGCAGCAGCACATGCTCCGCCGTTGATCTGACACCATTCCCCGGGGGCCCCGTTCGGCGGACGGACGGAGCTCGTTCGGGAAGATTTGCGACCAGGGGACGGATGGGACCGCGCAGTGCGGGGCTACGAGAGCCAGGAGCGAGAGCCGGCGGCTGACGTCGACCACCTCTCTCGGTTCGAGGCCGAGATGAAGCGGCTGAAGACCGAGCGGGAAAAGGCGATCCAGCACGCCGAGGACCTCGGCTACCAGGTCGAGGTGCTGCGCGCCAAGTTGCACGAGGCGCGGCGCACCATCATGTCCCGGCCCGCCTTCGACGGCGGCGACATCGGGTACCAGGCCGAGCAGTTGCTGCGCAACGCGCAGACGCAGGCCGACCAGCTGCGCGCCGACGCGGAGCGGGAGCTGAGCCAGGCCCGGGCGCAGACCCAGCGCATCCTGCAGGAGCACGCCGAGCAGGCCGCCCGGCTCCAGGCCGAGCTGCACCAGGAGGCGGTGACCCGCCGCCAGCAGCTCGACCAGGAGCTGGCCGAGCGCAGGCAGACCGTCGAGTCGCACGTCAACGAGAACGTGTCCTGGGCGGAGCAGCTGCGTGCCCGCACCGAGCAGCAGGCCCGCCGGCTGCTCGACGAGTCCCGCGCCGAGGCCGAGCAGGCCCTGGCCGCGGCCCGCACCGAGGCGGAGCGGCTGACCTCCGAGGCCCGCCGGCGGCTGCAGAGCGACGCGGAGAGCGCCCGGGCGGAGGCCGAGCAGATCCTGCGCCGGGCCCGCACCGACGCGGAGCGGCTGCTGAACGCCGCCTCCTCGCAGGCCCAGGAGGCCACCGACCACGCCGAGCGGCTGCGCACCTCCACCGCCACCGAGTCGGAGTCCACCCGCCGCGAGGTCCAGGAGCTGAGCCGGGCCGCCGAGCAGCGCATGTCCGAGGCCGAGGAGGCGCTGCGCAAGGCGCAGACCGAGGCCGAGAAGGTCGTCGCCGAAGCCAAGGAGGCCGCCGCCAAGGCCCTGTCGGGTGCCGAGGCGACCAACGAGCAGCGCACCCGCACCGCCAAGGAGCAGGTGGCCCGGCTGGTGGGCGAGGCCACCAAGGACGCCGAGAACACCAGGTCCGAGGCCGAGCAGGTGGTCGCGGACGCCCGCGCCGAGGCCGAGAAGATCGTCGCCGAGGCCGCCGAGAAGGCCCGCACGATCACCGCCGAGGAGTCGGCCACCCAGCTGTCCAAGGCGGCCAAGACCGCCGAGGACGTGCTGAACAAGGCGTCTGAGGACGCCAAGCGGACCACGAAGGCCGCCACCGAGGAGGCCGAGCGGATCCGCACCGAGGCCGAGGCCGAGGCGGACCGGCTGCGCGCCGAGGCGCACGACATCGCCGAGGAGCTCAAGGGCGCGGCGAAGGACGACACCAAGGAGTACCGCGCCAAGACGGTCGAGCTGCAGGAGGAGGCGCGCCGGCTGCGCGGCGAGGCCGAACAGCTGCGGGCCGACGCGGTCGCCGAGGGCGAGAAGATCCGTGCCGAGGCCCGCAAGGAGGCCGTGGCGCAGATCGAGGAGGCGGCGAAGACCGCCGAGGAGCTGCTCGCCAAGGCCAAGGCGGACGCGGACGAGCTCAGGCAGACCGCGACGGCGGACAGCGAGAAGGTCCGCACCGAGGCCATCGAGCGGGCGACGACCCTGCGCCGGCAGGCCGAGGAGACCCTGGAGCGCACCCGTGCGGAGGCCGAGCGGCACCGCGCGGAGGCCGCCGAGCGCGCCGACGAGCTCCAGGCGGAAGCCGAACGGGCCGCCCGCGAGCTGCGCGAGGAGACCGAGCGCGCCGTCGAGGCCCGGCAGGCGGAGGCCGCAGAGGAGCTGACGCGGCTGCACACGGAGGCGGAGGAGCGCCGCACCGCCGCCGGCGAGGCGCTGAGCGAGGCCCGCGAGGAGGGCGAGCGGATTCGCCGCGAGGCCGCCGAGGAGATCGAGCGGCTGCGCACCGAGGCCGCCGAGCGGGTCCGCGCACTCCAGCAGCAGGCCGAGACGGAGGCCGAGCGGCTGCGCACCGAGGCCGCCGCCGACGCGTCCGCCTCCCGCGCGGAGGGCGAGGCCGTCGCCGTACGCCTGCGGTCCGAGGCGGCGAGCGAGGCGGAGCGGCTGAAGTCGGAGGCGCAGGACAGCGCCGACCGGGTGCGGGCGGAGGCGCAGACCGCCGCCGAGCGCATCGCCGCCGAGGCGTCCGAAGCGCTGGCCGCCGCCCAGGAGGAGGCCGCCCGGCGCCGCCGCGAGGCGGAGGAGACGCTCGGCTCCGCCCGGCAGGAGGCCGACCAGGAACGCGAGCGGGCCCGCGAGCAGAGCGAGGAGCTGCTGGCCTCGGCGCGCAACCGCGTGGAGGAGGCGCAGGCCGAGGCGACCCGGCTGGTCGAGGAGGCCGACCGGCGCGCCACCGAGATGGTGTCGGCCGCCGAGCAGCACGCGCAGCAGGTCCGGGAGTCGGTCGCCGGTCTGCACGAGCAGGCCCAGGAGGAGATCACCGGACTGCGCAGTGCCGCCGAGCACGCGGCGGAGCGCACCCGGCGCGAGGCCGAGGAGGAGGCGGACCGGGTCCGCGCCGACGCCTACGCGGAGCGGGAGCGGGCGAGCGAGGACGCCGGACGGCTCAGGCACGAGGCGCGGGAGGAGACGGAGACCGCCAAGGCGCTGGCCGAGCGGACCGTGTCCGAGGCCGTCACGGAGGCCGACCGGATCCGCACGGACGTCTCCGAGCACGCCCAGCGGGTGCGCACGGAGGCCTCCGACGCCATCGCCGAGGCCGAGCAGTCCGCGGCGCGCACCAGGGCGGACGCCCGCGAGGACGCCAACCGCATCCGGTCCGACGCGGCGACGCAGGCGGACACCCTGATCACCGAGGCACGTGCCGAGGCGGAGCGGCTGACCACGCGGACGGCGGCCGAGACCGACCGGATCCGCACGGAGACCCTCGCGGAGGCGGAGCGCGTCACCGCCGAGGCGTCGAGCGAGGCCGAGCGGGTGCTGACCGAGGCGGCCACCGAGGCGGAGCGCCTGCGGACCGAGACGATCGCCGAGGCCGAGCGGGTGCGGACCGAGGCGAGCGCCCGGGCCGAGCAGCTGGTCTCGGACGCCACCGGGGAGGCGGAGCGGCTGCGGGCCGAGGCCGCCGACACCGTCGGTTCCGCCCGGCAGCACGCCGAGCGGACCCGCACCGAGGCCGAGCGGGTGCGGACCGAGGCGGCGGCGGAGGCCGAGCGGGTCACCACGGCCGCCCGCGAGGAGGCCGAGCGCACCCTCGACGAGGCCCGCAAGGACGCCAACAAGCGGCGCACGGAGGCGGCCGAGCAGGTCGACACGCTCATCACGGAGACCACGGCGGAGGCCGACAAGCTGCTCACCGAGGCGCAGCAGCAGGCCCAGAAGGCCACCGCGGACGCCGAGTCGCAGGCCGACACGATGGTCGGCGCGGCCCGCACGGAGGCCGACCGGATCGTCTCGGAGGCGACCGTCGAGGGCAACACCCGGGTGGAGAAGGCCCGTACGGACGCGGACGAGCTGCTGGTCGGCGCCCGCCGGGACGCGACCGCCATAAGGGAGCGCGCGGAGGAGCTGCGCGAGCGCCTCACCTCCGAGATCGAGGAGCTGCACGAGCGGGCCCGCCGCGAGGCCGCCGAGACGATGAAGTCGGCCGGCGACCGCTGCGACGCGCTCATCAAGGCCGCCGAGGAACAGCTCGCCAAGGCGGAGGCGAAGGCCAAGGAGCTGGTGTCGGAGGCCAACTCCGAAGCCGGCAAGGTGCGCATCGCCGCCGTCAAGAAGGCCGAGGGGCTGCTGAAGGAGGCCGAGCAGAAGAAGGCCACCCTGGTCCGCGAGGCCGAGGAGCTGAAGGCCGAGGCGGTCAGGGAGGCCCGGCACACGGTCGACGAGGGCAAGCGCGAGCTGGAGGTCCTGGTGCGGCGCCGCGAGGACATCAACGCGGAGATCTCCCGGGTGCAGGACGTGCTGGAGGCGTTGGAGTCCTTCGAGGCGCCCGGGAGCGCGAAGGACAACGGAGTGAAGGCCGGAGCGACGGTGGGCGCCCCACGTTCGGGTGGCAAGTCGTCAGACGGCTAGCTTCTGGGGCGGATTCGGTGTCTCCTGGAGACCTTTGGCCGAGTCCCGCCCGGAGCGTTGACCAGAACTTTGGCAAGCCATCCGCGGGTCAGCCACTCAAAAGAGGTGTCATTCTCCGTATCAAACGTGCATCCGCTCGATGACACACCGCATTGGCGCCTAGGATTCCCTCTATCACCTCACCCGGTCTCTTTCGACAGGAACCCCATGAGCGACACTTCCCCCTACGGCTTCGAGCTTGTGCGGCGTGGGTACGACCGCGCTCAGGTGGACGAACGCATCTCCAAGCTCGTCTCCGACCGTGACAGCGCTCTCGCCCGCATCACCGCTCTGGAAAAGCGCATCGAGGAGCTCCACCTCGAGACCCAGAACGCCCAGGCCCAGGTCAACGACGCCGAGCCGTCGTACGCCGGCCTCGGTGCCCGGGTCGAGAAGATCCTGCGCCTCGCCGAGGAAGAGGCGAAGGACCTGCGCGAGGAGGCCCGGCGCGCTGCCGAGCAGCACCGCGAGCTGGCCGAGTCGGCCGCCCAGCAGGTGCGCAACGACGCGGAGTCGTACGCCGCGGAGCGCAAGGCCAAGTCCGAGGACGAGGGCGTCCGGATCGTCGAGAAGGCCAAGAGCGACGCCTCCCAGCTGCGCAGCGAGGCGCAGAAGGACGCGCAGTCCAAGCGCGACGAGGCGGACGCGCTCTTCGAGGAGACCCGCGCTAAGGCCGCGCAGGCCGCCGCCGACTTCGAGACGAACCTCGCCAAGCGCCGCGAGCAGTCCGAGCGCGACCTGGCCTCCCGTCAGGCCAAGGCCGAGAAGCGGCTCGCGGAGATCGAGCACCGCGCGGAGCAGCTGCGCCTGGAGGCGGAGAAGCTGCGCACGGACGCCGAGCGCCGGGCCCGCCAGACCGTCGAGACGGCGCAGCGCCAGTCCGAGGACATCGTGGCCGACGCCAACGCCAAGGCCGACCGGATCCGTTCGGAATCGGAGCGCGAGCTGGCCGCCCTCACGAACCGCCGCGACTCCATCAACGCGCAGCTGACCAACGTGCGCGAGATGCTGGCGTCCCTCACGGGCGCCGCGGTGGCCGCCGGTTCGTCGGCCGAGGACGAGTCGGTCTCCCGCGGCGTCCCGGCCCAGCAGTCCCGCTGACGCGGTCGCACGCCGGGCGAGCACCCTGCGGAACGAGTGCGAGGCCTTCTGTCACCGGGGTGGCAGAAGGCCTCGTCACGTTCTAGCGTGGGCGCCATGATCGAGCTCGAGGGGCTGACCAAGCGGTACGGCGAGAAGGTGGCGGTCAACAATCTCTCATTCACCGTCAGACCCGGCATCATCACGGGGTTTCTCGGCCCCAACGGCGCGGGCAAGTCGACCACCATGCGGATGGTGCTGGGCCTGGACCGGCCCAGCGCCGGGGACGTCCGGATCGACGGCAAGCACTACGAGCAGCTCAAGGACCCGCTGACGTACATCGGCGCGCTGCTTGAGGCCAAGGCCTGGCACGGCGGGCGCAGTGCCTACAACCACCTGCTGTGCCTCGCGCAGAGCAACGGCATCCCGGCGAGCCGGGTACGCGAGGTCCTGGACACGGTCGGGCTGTCGGCGGTGGCCCGGAAGAAGACCAAGGGCTTCTCCCTCGGCATGGGCCAGCGGCTCGGCATCGCCGGCGCGCTGCTCGGCGACCCGCGGATCCTGATGTTCGACGAGCCGGTCAACGGCCTCGACCCCGAGGGCATCCACTGGATCCGCAACCTGATGAAGACGCTGGCCTCCCAGGGCCGCACGGTCTTCGTCTCCTCCCATCTGATGAGCGAGATGGCGCTGACCGCCGACCACCTGGTGGTCATCGGCCAGGGCAGGCTGCTGGCGGACACGTCGATGGCCGAGTTCATCGAGGAGAACTCGCGCAGTTACGTCCGGATCCGTACCCCGCAGCGCGAACAGCTGCTCGACGCGCTGCACGATGACGGTGTCACGGTCGTCGAGAGGGGTGACGGGGTCCTGGAGGTGGACGGCGACAAGTCGGAGGCCGTCGGCGAGCTGGCGGCGCGGCACCGGATCGTGCTGCACGAGCTGAGCCCGCAGCGAGCCTCGCTGGAGGAGGCGTTCATGCAGCTGACCGCGGAGTCCGTCGAGTATCACGCCCACGGCGGACAGCCGCCCGGCGCGGTGCAGCAGCAACCGCAGCAACCGCCTCCGCGGCAGCAGTGGGGCAGCGACTGGAAGAGGGGATGAGCATGGCGGCGACACAGGTCGTCCGGTCCGAGTGGACCAAGATCCGGTCGGTCGCGTCCACGGTGTGGACGCTGAGCCTCGCCGTGGTCGTCACCATCGCCCTCGGCATGCTGATCTCGGCGCTGTCGAAGAACGAGTTCGGCGACATGAGCGAGCGGGACAGGCTCTCCTTCGACCCGACCTTCATCAGCTTCGCCGGGACCAGCCTCGGCCAGCTGGCGATGATCGTGTTCGGGGTCCTGGTCGTGGGCAACGAGTACAGCTCCGGCATGATCCGCACCTCGCTGGCCGCGGTGCCCCGGCGCGGCACCTTCCTGTTCAGCAAGATCGCGGTGGCCACGGGGCTCGCCCTGGCCGTGGCCATGGTCACGAGCTTCGCCACGTTCTTCCTCGGACAGGCGATGCTCGGCGACCTCAAGGCGTCGATCGGTGATCCGGGAGTGCTCCGCGCGGTGATCGGCGGCGGCCTCTACATGACCCTCATCGCGATGTTCTCGATGGGCGTCGCCGCGATGCTGCGCTCGCCGATGCTGTCGCTGGGCATCCTGATGCCGTTCTTCTTCCTGATCTCCAACATCCTGGGCAACGTCCCGGCGACGGAGAAGGTCGGCCGGTTCCTGCCCGACCAGGCCGGCAGTAAAATTATGCAGGTGGTCACGCCGATCGACGACGACGTGCCGTACGGGCCGTGGGGCGGTCTCGGGATCATGGCCCTGTGGGTGATCGCGGCGCTCCTCGGCGGATACGCGGTCCTGAAGAGGCGGGATGCCTAGGAGGAGCGTTCGGGATCGGATTTTGCCCGGGCTTGAACGGAACCGTCAGCGCCCGGATATCCTCCTAACCCTTACGGGGGCGTGCGCCCTGCTGTCCTGAACCTTCCGATGGGTGCGGAGCATGATCGAGGCTGTCGGCCTGACCAAGCGCTACGGCGACAAGACCGCTGTGTACAACCTCTCCTTCCAGGTGCGGCCGGGCGCCGTCACCGGCTTCCTGGGGCCCAACGGCTCGGGCAAGTCGACGACGATGCGCATGATCCTCGGCCTGGACAACCCCACCGCGGGGCACGTGACGATCGGCGGCCACCCGTACCGCAGGCTGCCGAACGCCGCGCGGCACGTCGGGGCGCTGCTGGACGCCAAGGCGGTGCACGGCGGCCGGTCCGCCCGCAACCACCTGCTGAGCCTCGCCCAGCTCTCCGGCATCCCGGCCCGGCGGGTGGACGAGGTGCTCGGCGTGGTGGGCCTCCAGGACGTGGCCAAGCGGCGCTCCAAGGGCTTCTCCCTCGGCATGGGCCAGCGGCTCGGCATCGCCGCGGCACTGCTCGGCGACCCCCAGGTGCTGCTCTTCGACGAGCCGGTCAACGGCCTCGACCCGGAGGGCATCCACTGGGTCCGCAACCTGATGAAGGCGCTCGCGGCGGAGGGCCGTACCGTCTTCGTCTCCTCGCACCTGATGAGCGAGATGGCGCTGACCGCCGACCACCTGATCGTCATCGGGCGCGGCCGGCTGCTCGCGGACATGAGCGTGACGGACTTCATCTCGGCCAACTCCGCCGACTTCGCCCGCGTGCGGACGCCGGACACCGAGCCGCAGCTGCGCGAGAAGCTGACCTCCGCGCTGACCGAGGCGGGCGGCCACGTGCTGCCCGAGCAGGACGGCGCGCTGCGGGTGACGGGTCTGGCGCTGCCCCGGATCAGCGACATCGCGCACGAGGGCGACGTACGGCTGTGGGAGCTGTCGCCGCACCAGGCCTCGCTGGAGGAGGCGTACATGCGGATGACGCAGGGCGCCGTGGACTACCGGTCGACCGCCGACCAGAAGGCAGGGCTCCAGCAGCCCCTGCCGCCCGGCGCGCAGCCGCCGATGCCGGTGGCCGGTCAGGGCCAGCCCGGCTGGTACGCCCCGCCGCCGCCCCAGCAGGGCGGTCAGCCCTTCGCCGCGCCGCAGGCGCCGCAGGGCGCCCCGGAGCAGGCTCCGGCGGGACCGTACGGCGCCCCGGTGCCCCCCGGCGCGGTACCGGGCGGACAGCCGACGGGCGGGCGGCCGGCCAACCCGTACGCGGCACAGCAGCCGCCGCAGGCCCCGCCGACACCTCAGCCGCCCGCCGCGGCCCCGGCACCGCCCGCCGCGGCCCCCGCGCCCGCCCCCGCGCCCGCCTCCGCGCCCGTCACCGACCCGACCAAGCCCGAGGACGCCCGATGAGCACGCCCCAGCCCCCGACCCAGCAGGCCGCGCCCGACTGGCACGCGGCGCCCGGTTCGCCGCACCCGACCTACACGTCGCCGATCCCGGTGGTGCGCACGAACCTGGTGCACGCGCTGGCCTCGGAGTGGACGAAGATCAAGTCGGTGCGTTCGACGATGTGGACGCTGGGCGTGTTCGTCCTGCTGGTCGTCGGCATCGGGCTGCTGACCGGTGTGATCGTGGCGAACTCGTCCTCCGACCTGGCCGGTGAGAGTGCGCTGAGCCTCGGCTTCTTCGGGCTGCTGCTCGGCAGCATGTGCGTGATCACGCTCGGCGTGCTGACCACCGCCTCGGAGTACGGCACGGGCATGATCCGTCCGACGATGACCGCCTGCCCGAGCCGCGGCCGGGTGCTCGCGGCGAAGGGCGTCGTCTTCTTCCTGGTGGCGTTCGTGGTCACCCTGGTGTCCGCGACGCTGGTCGGGCTGGCCCACGTGTCCATGCTGGAGGGCAACGGGGCGGAGAGCCCGACCGGCGCGGACTGGCTGAAGGGCACCGTCGGCGTCTCGCTCTACGTCGCGCTGCTCGGGCTGCTGTCGCTGGCCATGGGCTCCATCATCCGGCACTCGGCGGGCGCGATCACCATCATGATCGGCATCCTGCTCGCCCCGCTGGTGATCGCGCTGTTCATGTTCTCGGAGTCGCTCAAGGACGTGCAGCAGGCCCTGTTCGAGTACTCGATCCCGAACCAGCTGAGCATCTTCTACGCCAACTCGCTGTCCGATTCCGGGCCCTCGGGCTGGGACCCGCTGTGGATCGTCCTCGGCGTGACGGCGGCCGCGTTCGCCGCCGCCTTCACCCTGCTGGAGAAGCGGGACGTCTGAGCCGCCCGCGACCGGCGCGGTCAGAACCTCGGCGCGTTGCGGGACCGCTGCACCCTGGTGGTGCGGCGGTCCTTCGCGTTCCAGCACGCCTTGTGCCAGTGCCGGCGGTCGTCGACGCCCGAGTGCGCCGGCCAGGCCACCACGTGCGGGACGCCGTCCGGGATCAACTGGTCGCAGCCGGGGCAGCGGTACGACTTCCCCTGCGCGCTCGCACCCGCCACGTGCCGTACGGTCCACTCCTCGCCCCGCCAGCTCTCCGCGGACTGCCAGCCGCCGTAGCGGCCGGAGCCGTCCTCCTCGGCGCTCCGGCCGGACGGGCCGGCTCCCTTCGGTCGGTTGCGACGCGGGGACACGGGACACCTCACGGAGCTATACAGGAAGCAGGGCGGCATCAAGCCTACGCGGCACGGACAGGGGTACCCGTACACCGCCAAACCGCGCAACTCCCCCGTACCGGGGTCCGGGTCCCGGCCCACGCGCCCTCCCACAACGGCCGATTCTGCAGACAATCCGCAAATCTCCCCGCCCGGCCGTGTCCTCGGCACGTGTCAGACGGTTATGCCCTGTGGGGGAGCTCCGCGTCGGGGCCGAGGAAGCAGGAAAAGGCAATGCGCGTAGGAAGTTTCGTGCTGGGGGCCCAGTTCCCGGGGCAGGGTCAGGGGGAGGCGCTGCACCGCGCGGTCCGCTCGGCCGAGGTCGCCGAGGAGGCCGGGCTCGACACGGTCTGGCTGGCCGAACACCACTTCGTGCCGTACGGCACGTGTCCGTCGGCGGTGACGCTGGCCGCGTTGCTGCTGGGCCGCACGCGGCGCATCCGGGTCGGCACCGCGGTCAGCGTGCTGCCCACCGTCCACCCCGTGGCGCTCGGTGAGCAGGCCGCGCTGCTGCACGTCACGAGTGGCGGCCGCTTCTCGCTGGGTGTGGGCCGGGGCGGGCCGTGGGTCGACCTGGAGGTGTTCGGCGCGGGCCTGGAGGCGTACGAGAAGGGGTTTCCCGAGTCACTCGATCTGCTGGTGCGCTGGCTGCGCGAACCGGCCGTCGGCGCTGCGGGGGACCGCTTCCGGTTCCGCGAGGTGCCGGTCGTTCCGCGCCCCTCGGAGTCCCTGTCGGAGGAGCCGGGCCCCGAGGTCGTCGTCGCCTGCACCTCTCCGTCCAGCGTGCGCATGGCGGCCGAGCGGGGACTGCCGATGCTCCTCGGGATGCACGTCGGCGACGAGGAGAAGGCGGAGATGGTCGCCCTGTGGCGGCGGCACGCCCGCGCGGCCGGGCGGACGGCTGCGGAGATCCACGGCGCGGCTCACGTCTCGGCCGGCGTCTGCCAGATCGCGGACCGGCGCACGGAGGCGGTGGAGACCCTGCTCAAGACGATGCCGGGCTGGCTGCGGCAGGGACTGGGCGCCCATGTCACGGTGGACGGCCGGACCCGGCAGACGCGCGACCCGCACGCGTACACCGAGCTGCTCTGCGGGCTGCACCCGGTGGGCACGCCCCGGCTGTGCGCGGACCGGCTGGTGGCGACCGGCGAGCGGACCGGCATCTCCCGGTTCGCCCTGCTCGTCGAGGGGTCCGGAGACCTCGCGGCGACCGTGGAGAACGTGCGACGGCTCGGGGCCGAGGTACTCCCCCAGCTCCGCTGAGGCAGTGGGCGGGGAGCTTGCCGCTCCGGTACAGAACTGCACCTCCCGCGTACGGAGCGGCAAGCGGACGACTCGGGTCAGCAGTCCCGGAATTCGGGAGACTGGTTCAGCACCTGGCTGCGCACCGAGGTGAAGCGGGTCAGCGTCTCGTCGACGGAGGAGTCCAACGGGAACACCGCCACCCGGTGGCAGTTCTGGAAGGCCAGCCGCACCCCGAAGTGCCGCTGCAGTGCACCGCGTATGGCGTCACTCGCGAGCGCACGCAGCAGCTGACCGCGCGCCTGCTCGTCCGGCGGGGGCGTCTGGTTGTCGGCGAACGCTCCGCCGTCGACCTTCAGCTGTGCCACCAGGGAGCTGACCATCTCCCATGCGTAGGGCAGGGAAGTCCGGACGCAGTCGACGAATTCTGCTTCGTCGACCTCGCCTCGCTCGGCCTGTTCGAGTAGGGCCGGTGAGACGTCGAGCGACATGGGTTCTCCTCTCGCACCCCCGACCAGCAGGGGTTGCCGGACAGTTAAGGGAGTGCGCGATGTTGAACACGCTGCGTACACAGTTCACGACCTCCCGTTCAATACCGTAAGCAACCGATCGTGACCGCACCAGGAGAATGCCCAGATGGACACCATCCGGTAGGCCCACAATCGGCCAGTGCGCAAGACGGGGTCATTGGGAGAAGTGGGACAGCCTCGTGGCCGCCCGGGTACGGGCGGATCGCGTGGGGCCGGGCACGTCGAGTAGCGTTGCCGACCAT
The DNA here is from genome assembly GCF_043200575.1 of Streptomyces sp. NPDC048392. NCBI lineage: Bacteria > Bacillati > Actinomycetota > Actinomycetes > Kitasatosporales > Streptomycetaceae > Streptomyces > Streptomyces sp. NPDC048392. The sequence goes on along the minus strand of NZ_JBICYB010000027.1, from coordinate 42,142 downwards.
GCGTCTCGTCATTGCCCGCTGCTCCGTCGACTACGCCGGGCGGCTCACCGCCCACCTGCCCTCGGCTCCCCGGCTGATCCTGGTCAAGGCGGACGGCAGCGTCTCGATCCACGCCGACGACCGGGCCTACAAGCCCCTCAACTGGATGTCGCCGCCCTGCACGCTGAAGGAGGGTTCGGGCGAGGAGGAGGGCGTCTGGACCGTCGTCAACAAGGCGGGCGAGAAGCTCATCCTCACGATGGAGGAGATCCTCCACGACTCCTCGCACGAACTGGGCGTCGATCCCGGCCTGATCAAGGACGGCGTGGAAGCACACCTCCAGGAGCTGCTCGCCGACCGCATCGACACCCTGGGCGAGGGTTACACGCTCATCCGCCGCGAGTACATGACCGCCATCGGCCCCGTCGACATCCTGTGCCGTGACGCCCGGGGCGGGACCGTCGCGGTCGAGATCAAGCGGCGCGGTGAGATCGACGGCGTGGAACAACTCACGCGCTACCTGGAGTTGTTGAACCGCGATCCGCATCTCGCCCCGGTACGCGGCGTCTTCGCCGCCCAGGAGATCAAGCCGCAGGCGCGCGTGCTGGCCACGGACCGCGGCATCGGCTGCCAGGTGCTGGACTACAACGCCCTGCGGGGCATCGAGGACGACAAGCTGCGGCTGTTCTGAGGGCGCGTCACGTACGGCGTGGGGAGGGCCGGGGCCGTGTGGCGGACCCGGCCCTCCTTCGCTGTTCGCCGTCCGGCGGGATCAGATGATCTGGCCCGTCGTCGGGTCCGGCTCGGTCGGCCCGCCGGTGCCGGTGCTGCTCTGCGAGGCGGTGGCGGTGCCTGCCGGGGAGCTGGCGGCGGTGGGGGTGGCGGTGCCGCCGGCACTGTTGGAGACGGGCGGCGGTTCGGTGGGCTGCGAGGGCGAGCCGCTCGGGGTGCCGGGGTCCGTGGGCTCCTCGCTGTCGGGGGGAGTCTCCGATTCGGGGTCGCTCGGCTCCGACGGGGACGGAGGATCCGACGGCTCGTGGGACGTGGGCGGTTTGGACGACGAGGACGGGTCGTCCGGTTCGTGCGAGTTCCCCGGGTCGTTCGAGCCGGCGTCGCCGGGCTGCCCGGTCTCGCTCGGCCCGCCCGAAGGCCGCCCCGAATCCGTCGGCGTCGGGTCGTCCGACGTGCCCGGGGTGCCGTCCGGGCCGGAGTCGGTCGGTCTGCCGGTCGTGTCCTGGCCCCGGCCGTCGTCGGAGGGCCGGTCGGCGCCGAGGTCGCCGTCCCCGATGCCCTGGCTGGCCGGCGGGTTGACGCCGACCTCGTTGGAGGGATCACCGGCGTCGTTCTCGGACGTGGCCCCGAGGGTCACGACCGTGCCGAGCACGGCGACGAGCAGCGCGCCCGCCCCGGCGGCCACCAGGTTGCGCCGCGCGAAGCCCTTGAAGCCGCCGTCGGCTGTGCGGGACAGCCCCTGGGCGGGATCGCGTCCGGTGACGAGCGTAGGGGACTGCGGGGACTGCGGGGGCTGCTGGAGCGGCGGGAAGGGCGCGGGAACGCCTGCGGAGAGCGACACCGGCTCCTCGTCGCGGGCGTCGGGCGCCCCCTCCCCCGCGGTGGGCCCGAGTCCGGCGCCCACGACGCCGAATCCGGCGACGGCCCCCGCGGCACCGAACGCGTCCGCGCCGCTGCCCAGGCCGGGAGTGTCCCCGGTGCGGTCGGCGACCAGCGCGAGGGCGCGGCGGCCGGCCACGGCGCCCCGCTTGTCGGAGAGCGCGCCGCGCAGCCCGATGGACGCCTCCAGCTCGGCGCGCGCCCGGTCCAGCTGGTCCTCGCACAGCGCGAGGACGCCGAGTTCGTGGTGGAAGTAGGCCTGCTCGGCGACGTCACCGGCGAGCCGGGAGGCCTCGGTGCCGGAGCGCAGCGCCCGCTTCCAGGCGCTCCAGTGCAGTCCGGCGGCGAACGCGGGCGCCGCGGTGCGGGCCAGCTGGACGGCCGGGCTCTCCTCGTCCTCGGCGGTCGGGCTCGTCGCCGGCACCAGCACGGCCAGGGCGGCCAGCACGGCGTCCGCCTCCGCGCAGACCCGCTCCGGGGTGACCGAGGGGTGCCCGGCCCACCAGGCGTAGTGCTGGGCGGCGGCCTGCGCCTTGTCCGGTACGTCGTCGGCGTAGCCCGCGCTCTCCAGCTGGGTGAGCACCCCGGCGGCCAGCCGGTAGCGGGAACCGACCGGGGAGACCAGCCCGCAGTCGGTCAGCTCGCCGAGGGCGGCGTCCGCGTGGGTGTCGCCGACCAGGGCGGGCAGATGCGCCTGGTGCGGCACCTCGCCGCCGAGCGCGACGGCGAACTGCAGGGTGGCGCGGGCGGAGGCGCTCAGCCGGGAGGCGAGCAGCTGCGCGGGCGCGGCGGCCTCGCCGAGGGACGGCAGGGGTACGTCGTCGGCCTCGGTCGCGTCGTAGGGCGTGTCGTCGGCCGGGCGGGCGTCGGCGAAGACGCCGAACTCGTCGACGGCGTCGGCGCCGGCCCGCTGGCGGTCCCGCCGGCGCAGCAGGGCACCGGCCTGGACGAAGCGCAGCGGCAGGCCCTCGGACTCGAACCAGAGGTCGCCGGCCCAGTTGGCCTCCTCCTCGGTCAGGGACCGGCCGGCGGCGCGCTCCAGCAGCTCCACGCCGTGCGAGCGGTCCAGACCGGTGAGGAAGACCTCCTCGACGGCCGAGTCGGCGGAGGGGGCGGGCACGTCCGGGGTGGCGCCGATGAGGAAGGCGCACTCGGGGGTGGCGTCCAGCAGCTCGTCGAGGGCGGTGCCGCCGAACTCGACGTCGTCCAGGACGACGACCGCTCCGACCTCCCGGAGGCGGTCGAGGAGTTCCGTCCGGCCCGGACGGTGCAGGGGCGCGCGGTGCACGGCGTAGAAGAGGTCGTGGAGCAGGTCGTCGACGGTGCGGCGGAAGCCGCTGAGCCGGACGACGCCGTCGGGCGCGAGGCCCCCGCAGTCCTCGGCGACGACGTCGAGGAGGCTGGTGCGGCCGGAGCCGGCGGGGCCGGTGAGGCGGACGGAACGGCCGCGGGCGAGCAGCCGCACCAGGCGTTCGCGTTCGTCCTCGCGGGCCAGCAGGCCCAGTACCGTGCGGACCGGTCCCGGCGGCGCGGGCGGCTTCACGGCGCGCTCCGCGTCGGCGCGTTCGGCCGCGGTGAGCTTCTCGGGCCGCGCGGGCCGCTCCCCGGGCGGGCAGACCTCGATCTCGCTGCCGTCGACGGGGTTGACGGTGAGCAGGAAGTCGCCGGACACCAGCTGCACCGTGCGGGCGAGCGCGGGCGCGTGCTGTCCGAAGTCGGAGGTGAGGGGATCCCTGGGCGGGCGCGGGCGCGGCGCCTGGTGGTCGCCGTCCCGGCCGTACTCCTCAGGGCCCCGGTTGTTCGGCTCCATAGGTTCAAGCCCCCCAAAAGCGTCGTGTGCAGGGCCCCGGTCGGGGCCACCCTCCCGGCCTTGCCGCACACCGCGCTGTCGCTTCTGGTCCGGGCCCGCCGACGGGTTGCAAGAGGGCGGGCAGCCAGACCCTAAACCTTCGCTCAGTATCTCCGACAGTCCGGGGTGCCGACCCGTCCGAGACGTCACGGTCTCGTGAGGATTGCGTGTGCCGGACGTTCGTCGGGCGGTTCGCCGAGTGGTGTACGGGTCTCCCCGGTCCGCCGAATCACACCGGCCCGCCGCCTCACACCCGGGGCAGGGTCTCCACGCCGATGCCGCCCTCGATGGCGAGGATGCGGTGCAGCCGGGTGGCCACCAGCAGGCGCTGCATCTGCGGCGGTACGCCGCGCAGCACCAGTCGCCTGCCGCAGCGGCCGGCCCGCCGGTGGGCTCCCATGATCACGCCGAGTCCGGTGGCGTCCCAGGAGTCCAGCTCTGACAGGTCCAGCACCAGGTCACCGGCTCCGTCGTCGACGGCCGAGTGCAGGACCGTACGGGCGTCCGCCGCGCTGCGGACGTCGAGGCGGCCCCCGACGACCAGCTCGACGTGGTCGCCCCTGATGTGCATATGCGCTCCCCGGCGTGCGTCTTCCTCGACGTCTGTGCGTTGCTGTCTCGTTGCTGTCCGTGCGGTGTGGTCTCTCGGCGATATCAGGTGTTGCACCCTCTGACTGGCCGAAACGACCGGAGGTTGCCGCCTGTAAGCGAACCGATACCGAATTCACCCCGGCGTGTGATGTCTGCCGGGGCTGGTGCGACCTCAGTGCTTGTAGAAGCCCTGCCCGCTCTTGCGGCCGATGTCACCGGCGTCCACCATCCGGCGCATCAGCTCCGGCGGGGCGAACTTCTCGTCCTGGGACTCGGTGTAGATGTTGCCCGTGGCGTGCAGCAGGATGTCGACGCCCGTCAGGTCGGCGGTGGCCAGCGGTCCCATGGCGTGGCCGAAGCCCAGCTTGCAGGCGAGGTCGATGTCCTCGGCGGTGGCCACGCCCGACTCGTACAGCTTCGCGGCCTCGACGACGAGGGCGGAGACGAGACGGGTGGTCACGAAGCCGGCGACGTCGCGGTTGACGACGATGCAGGTCTTGCCGGCGGACTCGGCGAACTCGCGTGCGGTGGCGAGCGTTTCGTCGCTTGTCTTGTAGCCGCGCACCAGCTCGCACAGCTGCATCATCGGGACCGGCGAGAAGAAGTGGGTGCCGACGACGCGCTCGGGGCGCTCCGTCACCGCCGCGATCTTGGTGATCGGGATGGCGGAGGTGTTGGACGCGAGGATCGCCCCGTCCTTCACCAGTTTGTCGAGGGCGCGGAAGATCTCGTGCTTGACCTCGAGCTTCTCGAAGACGGCCTCGACGACGACGTCCGCGTCGGCGGCGGCGTCCAGGTCGGTGGTCGCGGTGATGCGCGCGAGGGCGGCCTCGGCGTCGTCGGCGGTGAGCTTCCCCTTGGCGACGAACTTGTCGCAGGACGCCCTGATGCCGTCCGTGCCGCGCCGCAGCGCCTCGTCGGTGACGTCCCTCAGGACGACGTCCCAGCCCGCCTGCGCGGAGACCTGGGCGATGCCGGACCCCATGAGACCGGCTCCGATGACGGCGAGCTTCCGTGCCACTGTGCGACTCCCCTGATACGCGCTGATTCTCGTCTCTCGGCCGGAGATTAGCGGGCGTGAGGCGCTGTGTGACCGGTTAGTAACGCGCGTCACGTCTCAGATGACGGACATCACACCGCGGTGTGCCATTCGGGTGTCAGGGCGCGCCCCGTACGGCGTAGTTGAGCACCTTCGCGCTCAGCAGCTCCTCCATCTCGTCAAGCAGCAGGAGCATGTCGCGGGAGACCTCGGACGGCTTGCCGCCGGCCATCATGCGCTGGCCGATGGTCGCGAGGACCGTGCCGTGCAGCCAGTTCATCTGACCTGCCATCAGGGCGGGTGTCAGGTCGTCGTCCGCACTGCCGGTCTCCTCTCGCAGGGTCCGCTCCAGGTCGAGGAGCACCTCCTGGCCGATCGCCCACATCCGTGAGCGCAGGGCGGGCGAGTCCTGGATGACCCTCATGAACTTCGCATAGCCGTCCATCAGGCCGACCCGGGGCGAGACCGTCTCGACCTCCTCGCGCAGCTCGCGCAGGACGGCGTGCGCCGCCGACTCCCCGTCGCGCCGCCCGCGCACCCAGCGGGAGAGCCGGTCGACCACGCCCCTGGAGCGGTCGAGGAAGAGGCTCTCCTTGGCCGGGAAGTAGTTGTAGACGGTGTTGACGGAGACGTTCGCGGCGTCCGCGACCTCCGCCACCGTCACGGCCTCGAAGCCGCGCTCCAGGAACAGCCCCGTGGCGACATCCGAGATGTACTGCCGGGTCTGCCGCTTCTTCCGTTCCCTGAGTCCCTGGGCCATGTCCGCATCCTAGCTTCGCTGGGGCCGGTAGAAATTTGGAGTCGTTGCAAAATTGCAGTGACTCTGTTTTTCTGGGCGCATGGCAATCATCAGTACGGTCGCCCTGTCCCGCACCTTCACGACGAAGCACGGCCCGGTCGAAGCGGTGCGCGGCATCGACCTCACCGTCCGCGAGGGCGAGATCCTGGGCCTCCTCGGCCCCAACGGCGCGGGCAAGACCACCACCCTGCGGATGCTCACCACGCTGCTCGCCCCGACCGGCGGCGCGGCCACCGTCGCCGGTCACGACCTCGCGGCCGACCCGGCGGGGGTGCGCCGGGCCTGCGGCTACGTGGCGCAGGCCGGTGGGGTGGACGCGCAGATCACCGTGCGGGAGGAGCTGGTCACCCAGGGCCGCCTGTACCGGCTGTCCCGGGCGCGGGCCGTCGAGCGCGCCGGGGAGCTGGCCCGCGACCTCGGGCTCACCGGGCTGCTCGACCGCAGGTGCGGCGCGCTCTCCGGCGGGCAGCGGCGCCGGCTGGACATCGCCATGGCGCTCACGCACCGCCCGGAGGTGCTCTTCCTGGACGAGCCGACGACCGGTCTCGACCCGGGCAGCCGTGCCGATCTGTGGGACCTGGTCCGCCGGCTGCGCGACGAACACGGCACCACCGTCCTCCTGACCACCCACTACCTCGACGAGGCCGACGCCCTCTCCGACCGCCTGGTGGTCGTGGACCGGGGCGTGGTGGCGGCCGAGGGCACGCCGGGCGCGCTGAAGCTGGAGTACGGCGGCTCGCTCGACGCCTCCCTCCAGGACACCTTCCTGGCCGTGACCGGCCGCAGCGCCGCACCCGCCGACGCCGCACCCGCGGCCGTCTAGGACCCCGAGACCCGAGGACTTCCGATGCTGCTCCACGACACCGGCCTCATCTACGGCCGCTATCTGCGCCAGTCCCTGCGCTCCCGCTTCGCGCTGCTGTTCGGCGTGCTGATGCCGCTGCTGTACCTGCTCTTCTTCGGTCCGCTGCTGACCGATCTGCCGCTCGGCGGACAGGGCAGCTCCTGGCAGGTGCTCGTGCCCGGACTGCTGCTCCAGCTCGGCCTGTTCGGCGCCTCCTTCGCCGGTTTCTCGGTCATCATCGAGAACGGCCGGGGAGTGGTCGAGCGGATGCGGGTCACGCCGGTGAGCCGGCTGGCACTGCTGCTGGGCCGGGTGCTGCGGGACGCCACGGTGTTCGCCTTCCAGGCGGTGCTGCTGGTGCTGGCGGCCCTGGTGATGGGCCTGCGCGCGCCGCTGCCCGGCGTACTGATCGGGTTCGCGTTCGTCGCCCTGCTCACGGTGTCGCTGGCCTCACTGTCGTACGCGCTGGCGCTGAAGGTCCGTACGCCGCAGGAGTTCGGGCCGGCGGTCAACGCGCTGACGATGCCGTCGATGCTGTTGTCCGGCCTGATGCTCCCGATGACCCTGGGCCCGGCGTGGCTGGACGTGCTGTCGCACCTGATGCCGTTCCGCTACCTGGTGGACGCGGTGCGGGACGCGTACGTCGGCTCCTACGCGACGCCGCACATGCTGTACGGCGTCCTGGTGGCCGGCGCCTTCACCGCGCTGGCCGTGACGGTGGGCACACGCGTGTTCCGTACCGCCGGAGCCTAACTACGCTGGTCCCATGGTCAACCTGACGCGCATCTACACCCGGACCGGCGACCGGGGCACCACCGCCCTCGGCGACATGAGCCGGGTCCCCAAGACCGACCTCAGGATCTCCGCGTACGCCGACGCCAACGAGGCGAACGCGGTGATCGGCACGGCGATCGCGCTGGGCGGTCTGCACGAGGAGGTCGTCCAGGTCCTCGTCCGCGTGCAGAACGACCTGTTCGACGTGGGGGCGGACCTCTCCACACCGGTGGTGGAGAACCCGGAGTTCCCGCCGCTGCGGGTCGAGCAGTTCTACGTCGACAAGCTGGAGGCGGACTGCGACCGCTTCCTGGCCGAGGTGGAGAAACTCCGCTCCTTCATCCTGCCCGGCGGCACCCCCGGCGCGGCCCTGCTGCACCAGGCGTGCACGGTGGTCCGCCGGGCCGAGCGCTCCACGTGGGCGGCGCTGGAGGCCCACGGCGAGACCATGAACCCCCTGACGGCGACCTACCTGAACCGCCTCTCGGACCTGCTCTTCATCCTGGCCCGCGCGGCCAACAAGGAGGTCGGCGACGTGCTGTGGGTGCCGGGCGGGGAGCGCTAGGCCGACCGGCGCGCGGCCCCGTACAGACCCCGCGCGCTCTGCGCGCCGCCGACGCACATCAGCACCATGCCGACCTTGGCCGGAGTGACCACGGGGACCTCCACGTCGCCGGCGAGCAGCCACAGTGCCAGGCCGACGAGCAGGGTGACGAGGCCCTCCAGCAGGTACTTCGACGCCCGGCTCACCGGCGTGCCTCCTGCCGCCGCCGCTCGGCCGTACCCTCCCGCGCCCCGGCCGGCGCCTTCTTCGGAAAGATCAGGTACGCGAGGGCGACGAGGCCGTGGATGCCGGCGACCCTGAGCGCCGTCCACTGGAAGGCACGCAGGGACGAGACGTCGCCCGCGTCACCGACGTACCAGACCGCGCCCTGGAGCAGTGCGCAGGCCACGGCCGCGCCGAGCAGCGTGCGCAGCCACAGCCGGCCCTCGTGCCGGGCCCGGGGCATGCCGTGGCGCGGGGGCCTGGCCGGGGGCGGGCCGCCGGCCAGGCGGTGGGCGGCGTGGCCGTCGAGCCGGCGGATCGTGTAGTGGCCGTAGGCGACCGTGTAACCGATGTAGAGCGCCGCCAGGCCGTGCTCCCAGCCCGGCTCGGCGCCGTTCTTGAGGTCGTACGCCGTCACGGCGAACAGCACCAGCTCCAGCACGGGCTCGCACAGCAGCAGGAACACACTGGTGCGGCGCAGGTTCAAGAGGTAGCGGGCACCGAGCCCGAGCGCCAGCAGCACCCAGAACCCGATCTCGCAGGCGATGATCAACGCGACGACCACGACGCACTCCCTTCGTTCACCCCTCCAGGATCCCGTCGGAATCCGTCGCGTTCGTCGTCGCCGGTGACGAACCTCCGGTACATCGAAAGATGCAGTGCGGGACCGTTCCGCGGGACCGGGCGAGCGGGGCGTGCGCCGTGTTGGATGGTGTCATGACCCTCCGCCTCCCCCGCCCGCGCCGCTTCGACGTGTACGCCGCGTCGGCCGGTCTGCTCGGCGGGGTGCTGCTGTGGGGCATCGGACTGGGGGTGCGGCCCGCCGACGAGCCGATCGTGCTCTTCGACGGCCGCTGGCCGCCGCTGGTGCCGCTCGCCGTCATGGCGGGCTGCGAGCTGCTGCGCCGGGCCGCGCCACGCACCGGGCTGCTGACCGGTACCGCCGCGCTGATCGCGGACACGCTCACGCAGGGCAGCCTGGTCACGGTGATCATGTACACCGACGTGATGTACGCCGCCGTGCTGTACGGTTCGCCCGCCTCGGCCCGCCGCATTCCGTGGATCACCGGGCTGCTCACCGTGGCCGGGACCCTCGTGCCGTTCGCGCTGTGGCGGGTGCCCGAGGCGCTGCTCATCGGTGTCGCCGTCGGCATCGTGTCGTTCGCGCCCGCCTCCACGGGGCTCATCGTGCGCAACCACCGCGAGGCCGCCGACGCCGCCCTGCTCAGGGCCCAGCAGACCGCACTGCTGGCCGAGATGGACCGCGTCCAGGCGGTGACGGCGGAACGCTCCCGGATGGCCCGCGAGCTGCACGACCTGGTCGCGGGCCACCTCTCCGCGATCGCCGTCCACTCCACGGCCGCGCTCTCCCTGGACGACGCGGCGACCACCCGGCAGGCGCTCGGCGTGATCCGCGAGAACAGCGTGGCGGGACTGGCCGAGATGCGACGCCTGATCGGCATCCTGCGGGACGACGGCGGGGACACCGAGCCGGCCGCCGCCCCCACCCTCGACGGGCTCGGCGCGCTGGTCGAGGGCGCCCGTGCCAACGGACTCGACGTCACCCTGGACGCGGCGCCCGGCGAGAACCTGCCCGCGCCGGTCGAGCTGGCCGCGTACCGGATCGTGCAGGAGTCGCTCACCAACGCGCTCAAGCACGCCTCGAAGGGCACGGTCCGGGTCCGGCTCACCCGGCGGGACGACGCCCTGCGGGTCCGGGTGACCAGCCCGTACTGCGACCGGGGCACCCCGCGCGCCCCCGGTTCCGGCGCCGGTCTGGTGGGGATGCGGGAGCGGGCCGCGCTGCTGCACGGCACGTTCGAGGCCGGGCCGGTGGCGGAGCCCGGCTGGGTGGGCGACAGGATCTGGGCGGTACACGCCACCCTGCCCCTGACCGGAGGAGACGTCACATGATCCGCGTCCTCGTCGCCGAGGACCAGTCCGCCGTCCGCGCGGGGCTGGTGCTGATCCTGGGCAGCGCACCGGACATCGAGGTGGCAGGCGAGGCCGCGGACGGCGAGCGGGCGGTGGCCCTCGCCCGCGAGCTGCGGCCGGACGTGGTGCTGATGGACGTACAGATGCCCCGCCTGGACGGCGTGTCGGCGACCCGGGCGGTGGTCGGGGAGGGCCTCGCCGACGTGCTGGTGCTGACCACCTTCGATCTGGACGAGTACGTCTTCGGGGCGCTGCGGGCGGGAGCCGCCGGATTCCTGCTGAAGAACACCGACGCGAAGGACCTGCTGACCGCCGTGCGCACGGTGGCGGGCGGCGAGGGCATCGTGGCGCCGGCCGTCACCCGGCGGCTGATCGCCGAGTTCGCCACGGCGCCGGTCCGGAAGCCGGCCGCCGGTCCGGCGGTGCTGCGGGACCTGACCCGGCGTGAGCGCGAGGTCCTGTCCTGTCTCGGCGAGGGACTGTCCAACGCCGCGGTCGCCGAGCGGCTGGACATGGCGGAGGCCACGGTGAAGACGCACGTCAGCCGACTGCTGGGGAAGCTGGGGCTGCGCAGCCGGGTGCAAGCGGCGGTGCTCGCTCAGGAGTTGGGGATCTAGTCTCCGTCCCGACTACAGGCCGTGGCAGTGGTCCAGACCTATTGACCTATGGTCCAGACCTTTCTATCCTCGCGGCACTGCGGGTATGAGGCTCAGTCATGCCCACAACACAACCCCACATAAGGAGGCGCAGCATGCGCTTCAGACACAGAGTCGCGGCACTGGTCGCGACGCTGTCCCTCCCGCTGGCCGGTCTGGTCGGTCTCGCGAGTCCGGCCCAGGCCGCGACCAGCGCGACGGCCACCTTCGCCAAGACCTCGGACTGGGGCACGGGCTTCGGCGGCAGCTGGACGGTGAAGAACACCGGCACCACGTCCCTCAGCTCCTGGACCGTCGAGTGGGACTTCCCCACCGGCACCAAGGTCACCTCTGCCTGGGACGCCACCGTCACCAACTCCGGCGACCACTGGACGGCCAAGAACGTCGGCTGGAACGGGACGCTCGCCCCCGGCGCCTCGGTCTCCTTCGGCTTCAACGGCAGCGGCCCCGGCTCCCCGTCCAACTGCCGGCTCAACGGCGGCAGCTGCGACGGCACCTCCGTCCCCGGCGACGAGGCCCCCTCGGCGCCCGGCACGCCCACCGCCTCCGGCATCACCGACACCTCGGTGAAGCTGTCCTGGTCGGCGGCCACCGACGACAAGGGCATCAAGAACTACGACGTGCTGCGTGACGGCGCGAAGGTCGCCACGGTCACCGGCACCACCTACACCAACACGGGCCTGACCGCCGGCACCGACTACTCCTACACCGTCAAGGCCCGCGACACCGCCGACCAGACCGGCCCGGCCAGCGGCGCGGTCAGGGTCCGCACCACCGGCGGCGACGACGGCGGCAACCCGGGCGGCGGCGACGCGGTCAAGCTCGGCTACTTCACCAACTGGGGCGTCTACGGGCGCAACTACCACGTGAAGAACCTGGTCACCTCCGGCTCCGCCGAGAAGATCACGCACATCAACTACGCCTTCGGCAACGTCCAGGGCGGCAAGTGCACCATCGGCGACGCCTACGCCGACTACGACAAGGCGTACACGGCCGACCAGTCCGTCGACGGCGTCGCCGACACCTGGGACCAGCCGCTGCGCGGCAACTTCAACCAGCTGCGCAAGCTGAAGGCCAAGTACCCGAACATCAAGGTCATCTGGTCCTTCGGCGGCTGGACCTGGTCCGGCGGCTTCCCCGACGCGGTCAAGAACCCGGCCGCCTTCGCGAAGTCCTGCCACGACCTGGTCGAGGACCCGCGCTGGGCCGACGTCTTCGACGGCATCGACCTGGACTGGGAGTACCCCAACGCCTGTGGTCTCAGCTGTGACACCACCAGCGGCAAGACCGCCTTCAGCTCCATGATGAAGGCCATGCGCGCCGAGTTCGGCAACGACCTGGTCACCGCGGCCGTCACCGCCGACGCCTCCGACGGCGGCAAGATCGAGGCCGCCGACTACGGCACCGCCGCGCAGTACATCGACTGGTACAACGTGATGACGTACGACTTCTTCGGCGCCTGGGCGAAGAACGGCCCGACCGCTCCGCACTCGCCGCTGACCTCGTACGACGGGATCCCGCAGCAGGGCTTCAACTCCGCGGAGGCGATCGCCGGGTTCAAGGCGGCGGGCGTGCCCTCCGACAAGCTGCTGCTCGGCATCGGCTTCTACGGCCGCGGCTGGACCGGCGTCACGCAGTCCGCGCCCGGCGGCACCGCGACCGGCCCGGCGACCGGCACGTACGAGGCGGGCATCGAGGACTACAAGGTCCTCAGGAACAGCTGCCCGGCCACCGGCACCGTCGCCGGCACCGCGTACGCGCACTGCGGCACCGACTGGTGGTCCTACGACACCCCGGCGACCGTCAGGTCCAAGATGGACTGGGCCCAGCAGCAGAAGCTCGGCGGAGCCTTCTTCTGGGAGTTCAGCGGCGACACCGCGAACGGCGAACTGGTGAGCGCCATCGACGGCGGCCTCAAGTAGTACGGGCCGCGCGACACTGACGCTCCCCCGGACTGGTCCGGGGACCTCCCGCCCGGACAGCGCGGTGAAGGTGGCTACGCCACGTTCACCCGCTGTCCGGGCGGGGCTGCTTCCAGCCACGCCAGGAATCCGGTCAGCGCGTCTTCGCTCATCGCCAGTTCGAGCCGTGTGCCCCGGTGCAGACAGGCCAGGACCACGGCGTCGGAGAGCAACGCGAGCTCCTCCTCGCCGTCGGGCAACCGGCGGCCGGCCACCTCGATCGCGGAGCGTTCGAGCACGCGGCGCGGGCGGGGGGAGTACGAGAAGACGCGGTACCACTCGACCCGGTCGCCGTTGTAGCGGGCCACCCCGTAGGCCCAGCCCTTGCCGCCGGCGTCGCCCTCCTTGGGGGCGTCCCAGCGCACCGAACAGTCGAAGGTGCCGCCAGATCGCTGGATCAGCCGGCGGCGCAGACCGAAGACGAAGAGCCCGATGACCACCAGGGCGACGACAATCCCGCACACGGTCAGAGCGAGGGCCATCGACACCGACCTCCTCGTCTCCTAGGTAACGGAACGGAAAAAACACCCGGATCTGCCTCAGCCGCGGCCGGGTCCGGATGGCTCCGGTCCCAGCCGCGGCTGAGTGACGTCATGGCACGACGCTATCGCACAGTGCTGTGGATCAGTGTCCCGCCGCCGCACGCAGTCGGACGTCCGCGCGGCGCTCGGCGTGGGCGTCGCCCTCCGCCTTCGCGCGCTCGAGCTCCCGCTCGGCGCTCTGGACGTCGATCTCGTCCGACAGCTCGGCGATCTCGGCCAGCAGCGACAGCTTGTCGTCGGCGAACGAGATGAAACCGCCGTGCACCGCGGCGACGACCGTCCCGCCGTCACTCGTACGAATGGTCACCGGGCCCGACTCCAGCACACCGAGCAGCGGCTGGTGACCGGGCATGACGCCGATGTCGCCGGACGTGGTGCGCGCGACGACCAGGGTGGCCTCGCCGGACCAGACCTCTCGGTCGGCCGCGACCAACGCGACGTGCAGCTCAGCAGCCAAGGTGGCTCCTCGGGTCACCACCCGGCGGGAGAGCCGGGTGTTGGTTACAAGTCTAAGGGGCGTGACGGAGGGGACGGGGCGCGCCCGCCCCCTCCGGTGTGAGCCCTGGGGCTCACGGTGAGCGCGAGGCTCAGGAGACGCCGAGCTCCTTGGCGTTGTTCTTCAGGTCCTCGATGCCACCGCACATGAAGAACGCCTGCTCCGGGAAGTGGTCGTACTCACCGTCGCAGATCGAGTTGAACGCGGCGATCGACTCCTCCAGCGGCACGTCCGAACCGTCCACGCCGGTGAACTGCTTGGCGACGTGGGTGTTCTGGGACAGGAAGCGCTCCACGCGACGGGCACGGTGGACGACGAGCTTGTCCTCCTCGCCGAGCTCGTCGATGCCGAGGATCGCGATGATGTCCTGCAGGTCCTTGTACTTCTGCAGGATGTTCTTCACGCGCATCGCGGCGTTGTAGTGGTCCGCCGCGATGTACCGCGGGTCGAGGATGCGGGACGTCGAGTCCAGCGGGTCCACGGCCGGGTAGATGCCCTTCTCGGAGATCGGACGGGACAGCACCGTCGTCGCGTCGAGGTGGGCGAAGGTGGTGGCCGGGGCCGGGTCGGTCAGGTCGTCCGCGGGGACGTAGATCGCCTGCATCGAGGTGATCGAGTGACCACGGGTCGAGGTGATGCGCTCCTGGAGGAGACCCATCTCGTCGGCCAGGTTCGGCTGGTAGCCCACCGCGGAGGGCATGCGGCCGAGCAGCGTCGACACCTCGGAACCCGCCTGGGTGAAGCGGAAGATGTTGTCGATGAAGAACAGCACGTCCTGCTTCTGGACGTCACGGAAGTACTCGGCCATGGTCAGGCCGGCCAGCGCGACGCGCAGACGGGTGCCCGGCGGCTCGTCCATCTGACCGAAGACCAGCGCGGTCTTGTCGATCACGCCGGACTCGCTCATCTCGTCGATGAGGTCGTTGCCCTCACGGGTGCGCTCACCGACACCGGCGAACACCGAGACACCGTCGTGGTTGTTGGCGACGCGGTAGATCATCTCCTGGATGAGCACCGTCTTGCCGACACCGGCACCACCGAACAGACCGATCTTGCCGCCCTTGACGTACGGGGTCAGCAGGTCGATGACCTTGACGCCGGTCTCGAACATCTCGGTCTTCGACTCGAGCTCGTCGAAGTTCGGCGCCTTGCGGTGGATCGGCCAGCGCTCACCGGTGTACTGCTCGTCGACGTTCAGGACCTCGCCGAGGGTGTTGAACACCTTGCCCTTGGTGAAGTCGCCGACGGGGACGGAGATGGCCGCGCCCGTGTCGGTCACCGCGGCCTGGCGGACCAGGCCGTCGGTGGGCTGCATGGAGATGGTGCGGACCAGGCCGCCACCGAGGTGCTGGGCGACCTCGAGGGTCAGCGTCTTGAGCTCGCCCTCCTTGGCCGGGTCGGCGACCTCGACGTGCAGCGCGTTGTAGATCTCCGGCATCGCGTCGACGGGGAACTCCACGTCGACGACCGGGCCGATGACCCGGGCGACGCGGCCCGTGGCCGTCGCGGTCTCAACAGTGGTGGTCATTAGTTGTCACTCCCCGCGTTCGCGTCGGCCAGGGCACTGGCGCCACCGACGATCTCGCTGATTTCCTGGGTGATTTCGGCCTGGCGGGCCGCGTTGGCAAGACGGGAGAGCGTGTTGATCAGCTCGCCCGCGTTGTCGGTGGCCGACTTCATCGCGCGACGCGTGGCGGCGTGCTTGGAAGCGGCCGACTGCAGCAGCGCGTTGTAGATACGGCTCTCGACGTAGCGCGGCAGCAGGGCGTCTAGGACGTCCTCCGCCGACGGCTCGAAGTCGAACAGCGGAAGGATCTCGTCCTTCGTCGTCCCCCCGGCGGCAGCCGCGGACGTCCCGGTCGCGGCCACCTCTTCGAGGCGCAGCGGAAGCAGCCGGGAGTCGACCGCCGTCTGCGTCATCATCGAGACGAACTCGGTGTAGACGATGTGGAGCTCGTCCACGCCGCCCTCGGCCGTGTCCTTCTCGATGGCCTCGATGAGCGGCGCCGCGACCTTCTTGGCGTCCGCGTACGCCGGCTCGTCGGTGAAGCCCGTGAACGACTCCGCGACCTTGCGCTCGCGGAAGTTGTAGTGGGCAAGACCGCGCCGGCCGACGATGTACGTGTCGACCTGCCGGCCCTCACGCTCGAGGCGCTCGGTCAGCTGCTCCGCCGCCTTGATGGCGTTGGAGTTGAAGGCGCCGGCCAGACCGCGGTCGCTCGTGAGGAGCAGGACCGCGGCACGGGCCGGGTTCTCCGCCTCCGTGGTGAGCGGGTGCTTCGTGTTCGACCCGGTCCCGACCGCCGTGACCGCGCGGGTGAGCTCCTGCGCGTACGGCGTGGAGGCCGCCACCTTGCGCTGCGCCTTGACGACGCGCGAGGCGGCGATCATCTCCATCGCCTTGGTGATCTTCTTGGTCGCGGTGACGGATCGGATGCGACGCTTGTAGACCCGGAGCTGGGCTCCCATGAGTCAGGTCCCTTCCTTACGTCACTTGGCGGCGGACGGGGCGTCCTCGCCGAGCAGCCTGCCGTCCGAGGTCTCGAACTGCTTCTTGAACGCCGCGATCGCCTCGGCGATGGCCTGCAGGGTGTCGTCGGACATCTTGCCGCCCTCGCGGATGGAGGTCATCAGGCCCTGCTCCTGGCGGTGCAGGTACTCGAGGAGCTCCTTCTCGAAGCGGCGGATGTCGCCGACCGGCACCTCGTCCATCTTGCCGGTGGTGCCGGCCCAGACGGAGACGACCTGGTCCTCGGTGGACATCGGCTGGTACTGGTTCTGCTTCAGCAGCTCGACCATGCGCTGACCGCGCTCCAGCTGCGACTTCGAGGCGGCGTCCAGGTCCGAACCGAAGGCGGCGAACGCCTCCAGCTCGCGGAACTGGGCGAGGTCGACACGAAGGCGGCCGGAGACCTGCTTCATGGCCTTGTGCTGGGCGGAGCCACCGACGCGGGAGACCGAGATACCGACGTTCAGGGCCGGACGCTGACCGGCGTTGAACAGGTCGGACTCCAGGAAGCACTGGCCGTCGGTGATGGAGATGACGTTGGTCGGGATGAACGCCGACACGTCGTTGGCCTTGGTCTCGACGATCGGCAGACCCGTCATCGAACCGGCGCCCTCGGCGTCGGAGAGCTTCGCACAGCGCTCCAGCAGACGGGAGTGCAGGTAGAAGACGTCACCCGGGTAGGCCTCGCGGCCCGGCGGGCGGCGCAGCAGCAGCGACACGGCGCGGTAGGCGTCGGCCTGCTTCGACAGGTCGTCGAAGATGATCAGGACGTGCTTGCCCTCGTACATCCACTGCTGGCCGATGGCCGAGCCGGTGTACGGCGCCAGGTACTTGAAGCCGGCCGGGTCGGACGCCGGGGCGGCCACGATGGTCGTGTACTCCAGCGCGCCGTTCTCCTCCAGCGCACCGCGCACGGACGCGATGGTGGAGCCCTTCTGGCCGATGGCGACGTAGATGCAGCGGACCTGCTTGCTCGGGTCGCCGGTGCGCCAGTTGTCACGCTGGTTGATGATCGTGTCGACGGCCAGCGCGGTCTTGCCGGTCTGGCGGTCGCCGATGATCAGCTGACGCTGACCACGGCCGATCGGGGTCATGGCGTCGACGGCCTTGTAGCCCGTCTCCATCGGCTCGTGCACCGACTTGCGCTGCATGACCGTGGGGGCCTGCAGTTCGAGGGCGCGGCGGCCCTCCGTCTCGATCTCGCCGAGGCCGTCGATCGGGTTGCCGAGGGGGTCGACGACGCGGCCGAGGTAGCCCTCGCCCACGGCGACCGACAGCACCTCACCGGTGCGGGTGACCGGCTGGCCCTCCTCGATGCCGCTGAACTCACCGAGGACGACGCAACCGATCTCGCGCTCCTCGAGGTTGAGGGCGAGGCCGAGGGTGCCGTCCTCGAACTTCAGCAGTTCGTTGGCCATGGCCGAGGGAAGACCCTCGACCTTCGCGATGCCGTCGCCGGCAAGGGTGACCGTACCGACCTCCTCGCGCGAGGCCGCGTCCGGCTTGTACGACTGGACGAAGTTCTCCAGCGCGTCCCGGATCTCCTCCGGCCGGATCGTGAGCTCCGCCATCTGAGTTCCCTGCTCTCCTTGTTGGGCCCGAAGTTTCACTTGGGGGGTATTCCACGAGTCGGGGACTCCCCCCAATAAGAGGTGAATCCTCTGCACGGCCCAACCAGGGCCGTCGTAAGTACGTACTGCTTGCTGTGCTGTTGTCGCGCGGGGCGTCAGCTCGCCATCCGGCGGCCGGCGTCCTCCAGGCGGTCCGCGATGGAGCCGTTGATGACCTCGTCACCGACCTGCACCCGGACGCCTCCGACGACCTCGGGGTCGACGTCGAGGTTGAGGTGCATGGGGCGGCCGTAGAGCTTCGCGAGGGCCGCACCGAGGCGCTGCTTCTGCGTGTCGCTCAGCGGCACCGCCGAGGTGACGACGGCGACCATGCGGTCCCGCCGGTCGGCGGCGAGCTTGGACAGGGATTCGAGTCCCGACTCCAGGCTACGTCCCCGCGGCGCGGCCACAAGACGCGTGACCAGACGCTCGGTGGTCGCGTCCGCCCGCCCGCCGAGCAGGCTGCGCAGCAGCTCGCCCTTGGCCGCGGTGGTGGCCGAGGCGTTGGTGAGCGCGGCGCGCAGCTCGGTGTTGGAGGCGACGATCCGGCCGAACCGGAACAGCTCGTCCTCCACGTTGTCCAGCCGGCCCCGCTTCTGGGCGGCGGTGAGGTCGGCGGTACTCGCCAGCTCCTCCAGGGCGTCCACCAGGTCGCGCGACCGCGACCAGCGGGTGCGCACCATTCCGGCCACCAGGTCGACGGCGGTGCCGCTGACCTGGGTGCCGAGGAGACGCTGGGCGAGTTCGGCCTTGGCCTCACCGGACTGCGCCGGGTCGGTGAGGACCCGACGCAGCGACACCTCGCGGTGGAGCAGCGCGGTGACGGCGGCCAGCTCGTCGGCGAGCGAGCCGGCGTCCACGGACGTGGAGTCCGTCAGCGCGTCGAGACGCTCACGTGCGGCGGCGAAGGCCTCGCGGCTCGCTCCGTGCATCCCACTCATCGGGTTGCCTCGGCCGTCGTCGCCTTGTCGTCCAGCTCGTCCAGGAAGCGGTCGATGACGCGGCTCTGGCGGGCGTGGTCCTCCAGGGACTCGCCGACGAGCTTGCCGGCCAGGTCGGTGGCCAGCTTGCCGACGTCCTGGCGCAGCGCGGACGCGGCGGCCTTGCGGTCGGCCTGGATCTGGGCGTGACCGGCGGCGATGATCTCCTCACGCTGCCGCTGGCCTTCCGCGCGCATCTCGGCGATGAGCGTGGCGCCCTGCTCCTGCGCCTCCTGGCGCAGTCGCGCGGCCTCGTGCCGGGCCTCGGCGAGCTGTGCCTTGTACTGCTCGAGGACGCTCTGGGCCTCGGTCTGCGCGGCCTCGGCCTTCTCGATACCGCCCTCGATGGCCTCGCGGCGCTCTTCCAGAACCTTGTTGATGTTCGGGAGGAGCTTCTTGGCGAGGAAGCCGAAGACGATGACGAAGGCGATCAGACCGATGATGAGCTCGG
This sequence comes from Streptomyces sp. NPDC048392, assembly GCF_043200575.1. Classification (NCBI taxonomy): domain Bacteria; kingdom Bacillati; phylum Actinomycetota; class Actinomycetes; order Kitasatosporales; family Streptomycetaceae; genus Streptomyces; species Streptomyces sp. NPDC048392. The sequence goes on along the minus strand of NZ_JBICYB010000027.1, from coordinate 22,750 downwards.
GGATCGGCGGAACGAGAGGGTTCTCCGTCTCCGCCGCGAGCTGAACCAAGGGGTTCACATCAGTGCCTTTCGTCTAATTGGCTTGTGGTCAGCCTGAGATCAGGAGCCGTAAACGAACGGCATGACCAGACCGATCAGGGCGAGCGCCTCACAGAAGGCGAAGCCGAGGATCTGGTTGGCGCGGATCAGGCCGGCCGCCTCGGGCTGACGAGCGAGGGCCTGGGTGCCGTTGCCGAAGATGATGCCGACGCCGACGCCGGGGCCGATGGCAGCGAGGCCGTAACCGATGGAGCCGAGGGCCTTCAGGTCACCGGTAACAGCGGCAAGGGTCTGGGACATGCCAGTTCTTCCTTTTCTTTACGGACCGGTGGGGGTTGGCCACCGGACGACCAGGTGTTCGGGAGTGCGGGACACTCAGTGGTGCTCGGCGAGTGCGCCCTGGATGTAGGTGCAGGTCAGGAGAACGAAGACGTATGCCTGCAGTGCCTGGATGAAGAGCTCGAAGGCCGTCATCACGACCGTCATGATGAACGAGACACCGGCGTAGGCGAAGCCGATGCCGTTCAGCAGGTACCAGCTGGCGATCGTGAAGAGCAGCAGCAGGGTGTGGCCGGCGAACATGTTGGCGAAGAGCCGCACTGCGTGCGTGAACGGTCGGACCAGCAGGTTCGAGAAGAACTCGATGGTCATGGAGAGCGGCAGCACGGCACCGAGCGACTTGTCGTAGCCCGTGACGTTCTTGAAGAAGCCGACGAATCCGTGACGCTTGAAGGTGAGCGAGACCCACAGGATGTAGACGATCAGGGCCAGCACGAGCGGGTACGAGATGATGCCGGTGACCGGGAACTGAGCGACCGGGATGATCGACCAGAGGTTCATCATCCAGACGAAGAAGAAGAGCGCGACGACCAGCGGGACGTACTTCTCTCCTTCCTTCTTGCCGATGGTCTCGTAGACGACACCGCGGCGGATGAAGTCGTAACCGGCCTCGGCGACCATCTGGAGCTTGCCCGGGACGACCTTCGGCTTGCGGAAGGCCGCCCAGAAGAACCCGACGATGACGATCGAGCCGAGCAGCGCCAGCAACATCGTCTTGTTGAAGTAGACGTTGCTGTCCGCGTCGCCCCAGAGCGGCTCGAAGAGGAACGAGTGCAGGCCGGGAGCCGGGAAGCCACATCCGTCGAAAATGTGGCAGTCGGTCTCGAAGGCGAGCACCTGCGTCGGGTCAGCACTCACCGCGGGCTCCTTCATCGTGGCGCATGGGTACGGCAACCTCGTTGTGTCGGCGCGGCGCGGGGCCGCTGTTCGGCACGGGACTGGTGTTACGGGTGTGGGGGCGGCTGGGGGGCATCTCGCCTCGCGAATGAGCAGGCGTCAGCTGGGATGCCCGCGCCCGCGATGCCGCAGTTGGCACCGGACGATAGCAGGACTGCACATGCGCATTTATCCCGGCCCTACCCCTCACGACGAGTGCCCGGTCTTCTCGGGCTTTTCGCTCGACGAATCGGGTTCGACGTAGAGAATCTTGGCCTTCATGTGCGCACGCGCCTGCGCGGCGATCCACGCGAGCGTGACGGCGACCAAAGTGATCGCGAAGGACCGGGGGTTGAACAACGTCGTGTTCTTGAACGCGGCGAGGAAGACGAACAACAGCAGGATCTGTGCCGCGTAGAGCATCAGGCCCATCGCCTGGAAAAGGTGCGGTAGCGATTTGGCGGTGCGCTGCAGGACGTAGAGGCCGATTCCCATGAAGAGCATCGCCACCACCGTCGCGACGACGGCTCCGACCGCCCCCTTGCCGCCGGCCACCACAGCGCTGACGACGGCGGCGACAGCGCCGACGGCAGCCGTGGGCACGGCGGCCTGAAGCAGGATCCGGACGTCATTGGACGGCATGGCGGCAACTCCGCTTTTCACAGGGGGCAGGGTGTCGTCATGGACGAGCGTAGTCCCGGGCCGGACGGGGTCCTCACGCCCAAGAGACCGTCGCACTACGGTCCTTAGGCTCTACCCGGGGGTTCTCGTGAACCGTATCACAAACTATTTGATGAGGTCTTTACCTGCGGGTGTGCTTGCTGTCACACATGAGAGTGACCGTGCGCGTCTGTGCAATTACTGCACCCAGTTGTCTGGTAATGGGGTACTTCGTTCCCCCACGAGTTGGCAATGCTCTAGTCAGATTCTTACCTTGCCCGCGAACGGGGTCCGACGGCGGTCGCCCCGTTGGCGCCCGAGGCACCCACGGTGACGGGCACCCGGCCCTCGCCCTCCTCGGCCACCGCCGAGGGTTCTTCCCCCGCCCCGGCGTCGGCGGCGGCGGCCGCCCTGCGGCGCCGGTAGCGGGGCGGCACGAAGTGCTCGGCCCAGCGCGGGGCGCGCGGGGTGAAGCGCGGCAGCAGGAGCAGGACCAGCCCGATCGCGCTGAGGAAGACGACGCCGAGCACGATCCACATGGACGCGGCGTTCACGGAGTAGGCGAGCGCGCCGAAGGCGATCAGCGCCGAGAAGAAGTACATGATCAGCACCGCGCGGCTGTGCGAGTGCCCGATCTCCAGCAGCCGGTGGTGCAGGTGCCCCCGGTCCGCGGCGAACGGCGACTGGCCCCGCCAGGTGCGCCGGACGATCGCCAGGATCAGGTCGGCGGCCGGGATGGCGATGATGGTCAGCGGCATCAGCAGCGGGATGTAGACCGGCACCATCTGGTGCACGGCGTTGCGCTCCGAGCCGGAGAACAGCTTCATCACGTCCGGGTCGACCTGCCCGGTGACGGAGATGGCGCCGGCCGCCAGGACGAGCCCGATCAGCATCGAGCCGGAGTCACCCATGAAGATTCTGGCCGGGTGCATGTTGTGCGGGAGGAAGCCCAGGCACATGCCCATGAGAATGGCCGCGAACAGCGAGGCGGGCGCCGCGGCCTCGATGCCGTACGAGTACCAGATCCGGTAGGCGTACATGAAGAACGCCGCCGCCGCGATGCACACCATGCCGGCCGCGAGCCCGTCGAGGCCGTCCACGAAGTTGACCGCGTTGATGGTGATGACGACGAGCGCCACCGTCAGCAGGGTGCCCTGCCACTGGGTGAGCGCCACCGTGCCGACGCCCGGCAGCGGGATCCACAGGATGGTCAGACCCTGGACCACCATCACACCGGCGGCGATCATCTGGCCGCCCAGCTTGATCAGGGCGTCGATCTCGAACTTGTCGTCCAGGACGCCGATCAGCCAGATCAGGGCCGCCCCGGAGAGCAGGGCGCGCGGCTCGTTGGACTTCTCGAAGACCTCGCTGAGGTTGGTGAGGTGGTCGGCGACCAGCAGGCCCGCGCACAGTCCGAAGAACATCGCGATCCCGCCGAGCCGCGGAGTGGGTTCCCGGTGCACGTCACGTGCCCGGATCTCCGGCATGGCCCCCGCCACGATCGCGAACTTGCGTACCGGCCCCGTCAGCAGATACGTCACCGCGGCCGTGACGCAGAGCGTCAGCAGGTATTCACGCACGGGCTTCCCCACAGGTCTCGCTGGCCATCCTCAGCCTCACACCCTAGCGATGTGCGCATATGGCTGAGGACTTCCGGGTAGCGACGATGGTTGCACGTGTGGTTGTGCCCGCGCGTGCGCCCACCCGCCTCAGTCCTGATACGGCGGGAACTGCGCGACCAGATCCCGTACGTCGTCCCGCGCCGCGGCGGCGTCCGTGCCGCCCCTGAGCACCCCCGCGAGCAGCGTGGCCACCGCCCGCATCTCCCGCTCCCCCATGCCCTGCGTGGTGACGGCGGCCGTGCCCAGGCGCAGCCCGCGGGCGTCCGCGTGCGGCAGCGCGCAGCAGTCCAGGACGATCCCGGCCGCCGCGAGCCGGCCCCGCGCGGTCCGCCCGTCGACGCCGAGCGGGGCCGGGTCGACGGTGAGCAGGTGGGTGTCGGTGCCGCCGGTGGTGACGACCAGGCCCTCGGCGGCCAGGTGCGCGGCCAGGGTCCGGGCGTTGGCGATCACCTGACGGGCGTACGCCGCGAAGGCCGGGGTGGCCGCCTCCCCGAAGGCGACGGCCTTGGCGGCGATGGTGTGCATCTGGGCGCCGCCCTGGGTGAACGGGAAGACGGCGCGGTCCACCCGCTCGGCCAGTTCGCTCCCGCACAGCACCATGCCGCCGCGCGGGCCGCGCAGCACCTTGTGCGTGGTGGCGCAGACGATGTCCGCGTACGGCACCGGACTGGGCGCCGCTCCCCCGGCGACCAGCCCGATCGGGTGGGCGGCGTCCGCGATGAGGTAGGCGCCCACCTCGTCGGCGACCTCGCGGAAGAAGGCGTAGTCGAGGTGGCGGGGGTAGGCGATGGACCCGCACACGATCGCCTTGGGGCGGCGCGCGCGGGCCAGGGTGCGCACCTGGTCGTGGTCGACGAGCCCGGTCTCCGCGTCCACGCCGTAGCCGACGAAGTCGAACCAGCGGCCGGAGAAGTTGGCGGGCGATCCGTGCGTGAGGTGGCCGCCGTAGTGCAGGCCGAGGGCCAGGACGGTGTCGCCGGGGCGCAGCAGGGCGGCGTAGGCGGCCAGGACGGCGGAGGACCCGGAATGGGACTGCACGTTGGCGTGCTCGGCGCCGAAGAGGTCCTGGGCCCGCTCGACGGCGAGCCGCTCGGCGACGTCGACGATCTCGCAGCCGCCGTGGTGCCGGGCGCCCGGGTAGCCCTCGGCGTACTTGTTGGCCAGCGGGGAGCCGAGGGCGGCCAGCACGGCGGGGGACGTGAAGTTCTCGGCGGCGATCAGCTGGAGGGTCGTCGACTGCCGGCGGCGTTCGGCGATGAGGATCTCGGCCAGCTCGGGGTCCTGGCGCAGCAGGACCCCTGGCATGCTGTCATCGGCCTCGAGGATGTCGTGGGTGACCGACATGGTGCGCTCCGGGCGTGCGTCGACGGTGCCGTAGGACCAATGTAGGCCCGTCGCGGCGAAGGCGCCCGGCGTGCCCCGCATCCGCGTCGGGACCGGTCGGCGCCGTCACCACCGGGCCCGGCACCCGCTGCACCCCCTCACCCACCGACCCGAAGAACGCCGGCGGCCCGCTGCCCGCCTCACGCCCGCGCGGAAACCCCGGTCAGCGCCGTCACCACCGGATCCAGCACCCGCTGCACCCCCTCACCCACCGACCCGAAGAACGCCGGCGGCCCGCTGCCCGCCTCACGCCCGCGCGGGAACCCCGGTCAGCGCCGTCACCACCGGATCCAGCACCCGCTGCACCCCCTCACCCACCGACCCGAAGAACCCCGGCGGCCCGCTGCCCGCCTCACGCCCGCGCGGAAACTCCGGTCAGCGCCGTCACCACCGGATCCAGCGCCTGGTGTATCTCGTCACCGACCGACTGGAAGAACGTCAGCGGCGCCCCGTAAGGGTCGTAGACCTCGTCCGCCTCCACCGTCGGCGCCAGCAGCCACCCGCGTAGCGCGGCGGCCGCCCGGACCAGGGCCCGCGCGCGGAGGACCACGCCGTCCTCCAGGGGCGGCAGCGTCGCCGGGTCGATGGCGTTGACGAGGCGGGTGAACTCCTTGAGGGTGAAGGTGCGCAGGCCCGCCGAGTGACCCATGGAGATGACCTGTGCCCGGTGGTCCCGGGTCGCGGTGAGCACCAGGTCGGCCCGGATCACGTGCTCGTCGAGCAGTTCGCGCCCGGTGAACCCGGCTGCGTCGGCGCCGAAGTCCGCGAGGACCGTCTCGGCGTTCGCCTCCATGGGCGCGCCCTCGTGGCCCCAGGTGCCGGCGCTCTCCACGACCAGGCCGCCGCCCAGCACGCCCAACCGCTCCGTCAAGAAATGCCGGGTCAGCCGCTCGGTGATGGGCGAGCGGCAGACGTTGCCGGTGCTGACGTGGAGGATGCGGAAGCTGTCGCGCGGAAGCCCGACGAACGTCGTCGTGATCTCCGCGGCACGTTCCCCGTTGCCTATGCCACGCCCCGTCCCAGGGGCCGTCAATTCGCCACCTCGAGGTCGGGTACCACCTTGCGCAGCTCCTCGGCCGACAACGCGCCGGCGCGCAGCAGCACGGGCACCTCGCGGGTGACGTCGACGATGGACGACGGGACGTTGCCGGGGGTGGGCCCGCCGTCGAGGTAGACGGAGACGGAGTCGCCGAGCATCTGCTGGGCGGCGTCGCAGTCCTCCGGCGCCGGGTGGCCGGTCAGGTTGGCGGAGGAGACGGCCATGGGGCCGACCTCGGTGAGCAGCTCGATGGCGACGGGGTGCAGCGGCATGCGGACGGCGACCGTGCCGCGGGTGTCGCCGAGGTCCCAGTGGAGGGACGGCTGGTGCTTGGCGACCAGTGTCAGCGCGCCCGGCCAGAAGGCGTCGACCAGTTCCCAGGCCATCTCGGAGAAGTCGGTGACCAGGCCGTGCAGGGTGTTGGGCGAGCCGATGAGGACCGGGGAGGGCATGTTGCGGCCCCGCCCCTTGGCCTCCAGCAGGTCGCCGACGGCCTCCGCGGTGAAGGCGTCGGCGCCGATGCCGTACACGGTGTCCGTCGGCAGCACCACCAGCTCGCCTCGGCGGACGGCGGACGCGGCCTCGCGCAGACCGGTCACTCGGTCGGTCGCGTCGTTGGTGTCGTATCGCCGTGCCATTTAGCGGGCCTCCTCGTACACGTACTGCGGGGTCGAAGTCGGGGCGGTGCTCGGAGCGGTGCTCACGGCATCGCCTTGCGGGCGGTCGCGAACCTGGGGCGGTTGTTGAGGTCGGGGTGGTCGGCCGCGTCGGCCCAGCCCCGCTCCTCGGTGAAGATCCACGGGACCTGTCCGCCCTGGGTGTCGGCGTGCTCGACGACGACCACGCCGCCGGGGCGCAGCAGGCGGTGCGCGGTGCGTTCCAGACCGCGGATCAGGTCGAGGCCGTCCTCGCCGGAGAACAGGGCCAGCTGCGGGTCGTGGTCGCGGGCCTCGGGGGCGACGTACTCCCATTCGGTGAGCGGGATGTACGGCGGGTTCGAGACGACCAGGTCGACGTGACCGTCGAGGTCGGGGAAGGCCGTCAGGGCGTCGCCCTGGCGCAGGTCGACCCTGGATCCCTCCATGTTCTTGCGCGTCCACACCAGGGCGTCCTCGGACAGCTCCACGGCGTGCACGCGCGAGCGCGGCACCTCCTGGGCCAGCGCGAGCGCGATGGCGCCGGAGCCGGTGCACAGGTCGACGATGCGGGGCTCGACGACGTCCATGGCGCGTACCGCGTCTATGGCCCAGCCGACGACCGACTCGGTCTCGGGGCGGGGCACGAAGACGCCGGGGCCGACCTGGAGCTCCAGGTAGCGGAAGTAGGCGCGGCCGGTGATGTGCTGGAGCGGCTCGCGCGCCTCGCGGCGGGCGACGACCTCCCAGTACCGGGCGTCGAAGTCCGCGTCCGGCACGGTGTGCAGCTCGCCCCGCTTGACGCCGTGCAGATACGCGGCGAGCTCCTCCGCGTCGGTGCGCGGCGAGGGCACGCCGGCGTCGGCCAGCCGCTGGGTGGCCTGGGCCACCTCCGCGAGCAGCAGGTTCACGCTGGTCCTCCGGGGCTGAGCTGATCGTCCGGTACGGGGGGTGCGGGTGCTGTTACGGAGCTAGGCGGCGGCGAGCTTGGCCGCCGAGTCCGCGTCGACGCAGGCCTGGATCACCGAGTCGAGGTCGCCGTCCAGGACCTGGTCCAGGTTGTACGCCTTGAAGCCGACGCGGTGGTCCGAGATGCGGTTCTCCGGGTAGTTGTACGTGCGGATCTTCTCGGAGCGGTCGACGGTGCGGACCTGGCTGCGCCGGGCGTCCGCGGCCTCCTTCTCCGCCTCCTCCTGTGCCGCCGCGAGCAGCCTGGAGCGCAGGATACGCATCGCCTGCTCCTTGTTCTGCAGCTGGCTCTTCTCGTTCTGGCAGGAGGCGACGACTCCGGTCGGGAGATGCGTGATGCGCACGGCGGAGTCGGTGGTGTTGACGGACTGGCCGCCGGGTCCCGATGACCGGTAGACGTCGATGCGCAGGTCGTTCGGGTTGATCTCGACGTCGATCTCCTCGGCCTCGGGCGTGACCAGCACGCCGGCCGCGGAGGTGTGGATCCGGCCCTGCGACTCGGTCGCGGGGACGCGCTGCACGCGGTGCACGCCGCCCTCGTACTTCAGCCGCGCCCAGACGCCCTGCCCGGGCTCGGTGGCGCCCTGGCCGCCCTTGGTCTTGACGGCGACCTGGACGTCCTTGTAGCCGCCCAGCTCGGACTCGGTGGCGTCGATGATCTCGGTCTTCCAGCCGACCCGCTCGGCGTACCGCAGGTACATGCGCAGCAGGTCGCCGGCGAACAGGGCCGACTCGTCGCCGCCCGCGCCGGCCTTGATCTCCAGGATGACGTCCTTGTCGTCGCTGGGGTCGCGGGGGACGAGCAGCAGGCGCAGCTTCTCGGTGAGCACGTCGCGCTGCTTGTCAAGATCCTTGACCTCGGCGGCGAAGTCCGGGTCGTCCGCGGCGAACTCGCGCGCGGTCTCGACGTCGTCACCCGTCTGCTTCCAGGAGCGGTACGTGGCGACGATCGGGGTCAGCTCGGCGTACCGCTTGTTCAGCTTGCGCGCGTTGGCCTGGTCGGAGTGGACCGACGGGTCGGCGAGCTTCTTCTCCAGGACGGCGTGCTCGGCGACGAGTTCCTCGACGGCCTCGAACATCTGGGGCTCCTGCTACTGCTTGGGAAGGGGAGGGCGGGCGACCAAAAACGCCGGTCCCGGCGCTCCCCGGGGAGGGGATGCGGCCGTGGACCGGCGGTTGGAGGCTCGCTACTTCTTGGAGCCGGCGGGAGCCTTGCCGAAGCGGGCCTCGAAGCGGGCCACGCGGCCACCGGTGTCGAGGATCTTCTGCTTGCCCGTGTAGAACGGGTGGCACTCGGAGCAGACCTCGGCCCGGATGGTGCCGGACTGGATGGTGCTGCGGGTCGTGAACGACGCGCCACAGGTGCAGCTGACCTGCGTATCGACGTACTCGGGGTGGATGTCGCGCTTCAAGGTGTCTCCTACTGTTCCGGGAGGGCGCCGGGTCGCAGCCGCGGGATGCGGGAGCGTGAACCGGAGCCGACGTACCAGTCTGCCAGGACTGGCGCCATCACCCAAAACCGGGGGTTGCCCTCGTCTATTCCCCGCGGGCCGGCAAGGCTGGCCGGACGGCTCCCCGCGCTCGTTACGGGGCGCTGTTTACCACGCCCCTCGCTTCACCCGTTGCCGTTCCCTCAGTGGCCGACTCCGGGATCGGCCGGTCGTTCTTCAGGGCCGTCCAGACCTGCTCGGCCTTGGTCTTCTCCACCAGGACCCGGTTGGCGTCGGCGGGGTCGTAGATCACCGGCATGGTGACCATGCGCATGTTGCCCGGACCGATGTCCCGCAGGCCGCTCGCGAAGGACATCAGTGAGTTGACCGAGCCCAGGCCGGAGTCGGTGGTCACGGTCCTGGTGGCCGTGTCGGCGATGTCGTACAGCTTCTTGGGGTTGCCGAGCAGGCCGATGTCCTTGACCTGGTCGGCCAGGGCCTTGACGAAGGCCTGCTGGAGCTGGATGCGGCCGAGGTCGGAGCCGTCGCCGACGCCGTGCCGGGTACGGACCAGACCGAGGGCCTGTTCGCCGTCGAGCCGGTGGGTGCCGGCCTGGAGGTCGAGGTGGCTGTCGGGGTCCTTGATGGCCTCGGTGGTGGTGATCCGCACGCCGCCGAGGTCGTCGATGAGGTTCTGGAAGCCGCTGAAGTCGACCTCCAGGTAGTGGTCCATGCGCAGACCGCTGATCGACTCGACGGTCTTCACGGCACAGGCGGCGCCGCCTGTGGAGTAGGCGGAGTTGAACATCACGTTCTCGGCGGCCGGGTGCTCGCGGCCGTCGGTGTCGGCGCAGTCGGGGCGGTCGACGAGGGTGTCGCGCGGGATGGAGACCACGTCGGCCTTCTTGTGGCCCTCGTGGACGTGCACGATCATCGCGGTGTCCGAGCGGGCGGTGCCGTCGTCGGTGCCGCCGCCGAGCTTCCTGTTGCCGCCGGAGCGGGTGTCGGAGCCGAGTACCAGGATGTTCTCGGAGCCGTTGTCGGCCTTCTCCGGCCGGTCGGCGCCGAGCGCCTGGTCGATGTCGACGCTCGAGAGGTTGCCGTTGAGCTTGAAGTACAGGACTCCGGCTCCGGTGCCTCCCAGGACCACGATGCCGGCTGCGCTCCACGCCGCGACGAGCAGGGCCCTGCGCCGCTTGGCCCGGGGCCTGCGGCGGCGGCCCTTGGCCCGGCGGGCCGGTCCGGTGGTGCCGGACTCCCCGGGGCCGGGTATCGCGGGATCCGGCGTGCTTTCGGCGGACATGTGCTCCTCGGTGGTCGTCCGGTCGGTTGCCCCCTGCGCTCAGCGTCGGGTCGGTCGGCTCCGGCGGGTTCGCGCCGGTACCTGACCATCGTCCCTCCGTAACCCGGACGGCGGAACTCGGGACAGGGTCGCACGGCGTTCTGTGCCCGGCGCGTGGCACGCCGGGCACGGAGCGTTGCCTGACGGACCGCGAATCGGGCGGTCACCTGCGGATTCAGCCGGGATGTCGTAGCTGCCGTAGCCGCTGCCGCTCGTCAGCGGTGTGGCGAAGGTCGCGGAAGTGGTCCTGCCCGTGCCCGGGGTACAGGTACAGGTTCCCGGCCTCGGAGAGGGCCGGGAAGCCGGCCTGCCGTCACCTGGGAGCGACGATGCCCAAACGGCTGTCCCGGCTGTGCGCGACGGCCTCGTAGGCCCCTGGCCACGTGCGGTTCTGGACGAGGCGTGCCCTGTCCCGGCGCACGCACCTCGGGACGCGCACAGGTCCGCCCCCGTCACCGGTGTGACGGGGGCGGACCTGTGCGGACGCGAAGACGTCAGTCGCCGTTGCCCGGCGTCGGGGTCGTCTTCTGGATCTGCATCAGGAACTCGCCGTTCGACTTGGTCTGCTTCATCTTGTCGAGGAGCAGCTCGATCGCCTGCTGCTGGTCGAGGGCGTGCAGCACCCGGCGCAGCTTCCAGGTGACGGCCAGTTCCTCGCTGCCGAGCAGGATCTCCTCCTTGCGGGTGCCGGACGCGTCGACGTCCACCGCGGGGAAGATGCGCTTGTCGGAGAGCTTCCGGTCGAGCTTGAGCTCGGCGTTGCCGGTGCCCTTGAACTCCTCGAAGATGACCTCGTCCATGCGGGACCCGGTGTCCACCAGGGCGGTGGCGAGGATGGTGAGCGAGCCGCCGTCCTCGATGTTGCGGGCCGCGCCGAAGAAGCGCTTCGGCGGGTACAGGGCGGTCGAGTCGACACCACCGGACAGGATGCGGCCGGAGGCCGGGGCGGCGAGGTTGTACGCACGGCCCAGACGCGTGATCGAGTCGAGCAGCACGACGACGTCGTGGCCCAGCTCCACCAGGCGCTTGGCGCGCTCGATCGCGAGCTCCGCGACCGTGGTGTGGTCCTCGGCCGGGCGGTCGAAGGTCGAGGAGATGACCTCGCCCTTCACCGACCGCTGCATGTCGGTGACCTCTTCCGGACGCTCGTCGACCAGGACGACCATCAGGTGGCACTCGGGGTTGTTGTGCGTGATCGCGTTGGCGATCGCCTGCATGATCATGGTCTTGCCGGTCTTCGGCGGGGCCACGATCAGCCCGCGCTGGCCCTTTCCGATGGGCGCGACCAGGTCGATGATGCGGGTGGTGAGGATGCCGGGGTCCGTCTCCAGGCGGAGGCGGTCCTGCGGGTACAGCGGCGTCAGCTTGTTGAACTCCGGCCGTCCGCGCCCTGATTCGGGCGCCATGCCGTTCTGGGAGTCCAGGCGGACCAGCGCGTTGAACTTCTCGCGACGCTCCCCGTCCTTGGGCTGGCGCACGGCGCCGGTGATGTGGTCGCCCTTGCGCAGGCCGTTCTTGCGGACCTGGGCGAGGGAGACGTACACGTCGTTGGGGCCGGGCAGGTAGCCGGAGGTCCGGATGAACGCGTAGTTGTCGAGGATGTCGAGGATGCCGGCGACCGGGATGAGGACGTCGTCCTCGTTGATCTGCGGCTCCTGGATCTCGTCGCGCCCGCGACGGCCCCGGCGGTCCCGGTAGCGGCCCCGGCGGCCACGGCGGCCCCCGCCGTCGTCGTCGTAGCCGTCGTCCTGCTGGCGGTCCTGGCGGCCGCCGCCCTGCTGCTGGCGCTGACCGCCGCCCTGGTTCTGGTCGTCGCCCTTGTTGCGCCGGTCGCGGTCGCGTCCCCGGTCACCGCGGTCGCCCCGGTCACCGCGGTCGCCCCGGTCACCGCGGTCACCGCGGTCGCCACGGTCACCGCGATCGCCCCGGTCACGGCGGTCGCGACGGCGGCCCTCGCCGCCCTCGCCGTCGGACCGGGCGTCGCCCTGACCCTGCTGGTGGCCCTGGCCCTGCTGCTGGGCCGACGCGTCGGCCTTCGGCTCGCCGCGGGTCTCGACCGCCACCGTCTCGGTGGCGGAGGGGCTGCCCGCGTCCGCGGTGGCCCTGCGACGACGGCGCTCGGAGGGGGCGTCGTCACCGGGGGCGCCGGCCTGCTCGGCCGAGGCGTTGACCGCGGGGGACGGCTGGCCGGGGATCTCGATCTGCTGCTGGGCGGCGGCCTCGTCGGCGGTCGCCTTGCCCGCCTTCCTCCCGGCCTTGCCTGCCTTCTCCGCCTTCTCGGCGGGTGCCTCGTCGCCCGTACGGGTCCGGGAGGTGCTGCGGCGCTTCGGCTTGGTCTCGCCGGCGGTGTCCGCGGCGGCGGGCGCGGCCTTGGCGGGAGCGCTCCCCGCGGCCTGCGCCTCCTTGATGACCTCGATCAGCTGGCTCTTGCGCATACGCGCGGTGCCCCTGATGCCGAGGCCGGATGCGACCTGCTGCAGCTCGGCCAGCACCATGCCCTCGAGGCCGGTACCGCGGCGCCGCCGGGAGCCGGCACCGGTGGCAGGCGCGGAGGCGTCCGTGGCGGGCGCGGCAGCGGTCTCCTCGACACGTGCGCCCATCAGATCGGTGGTGTCGCTCACGAAGGGTCCTTCCCTGGAGCGGACGTCGGCCTGTCTGGCTCGGCGACCGGTTGTGCTGTCCGGCTTCGGTCCTTGCTGTGTGAACCGTGCCGGGGCGGTGGTCCGCCTGAACGGCGGAAGAGATATCTGGTGATGGCGCTTCCCCTAGCCGTGGCACCCAGTGTCTGTGTCATGCGGCGTGGTGGCACCGGTTCCGAAACCCCCCAGAGGGGGTGCCCCCACCGGTGGGCCGCTCAGCGCCCGTGTCGGCCGTACTGATCACGTACGACATCCACTGCACAATGCGGCTTGGGGGGCTCCCGGAAGAATGTCTGTCCCGGACGGGGACACGAGGCACCTCGCCATGGTGGGGTCGGGTGCAGACTTGAGGTTAACACTACCGGATCCAACAAACATTCCCCCTCTCGAAATCCGGCAACCGTACGCGTCTAAATGTCGCCGGGGGTGGCCAGCGGCAGGACGCTCGCGCCCTGCTGGTCCAGGCTGAGCCGGTTGGCCGCCCACTCCGTTCCGGCCAGCGCCTCGACCTTGTCGGCCGTGTCGGCGTCGGCCAGCGCCATCACCGTAGGTCCGGCGCCCGAGATGACCGCGGGGATGCCGTCGCCGCGCAGCCTTTCCACCAGCGCCGCGCTCTCCGGCATGGCCGGTGCGCGGTACTCCTGGTGCAGGCGGTCCTCGGTGGCCGGCAGCAGCAGCTCGGGGCGCCTGGTGAGGGCCTCCACGAGCAGCGCGGCGCGGCCGGCGTTGGTGGCGGCGTCGACGTGCGGGACGCTGCGCGGGAGCAGTCCGCGCGCGGTCTCCGTCAGTACCGGCTTTCCGGGCACGAAAACCACCGGAACGATGGAATCGGAGGGAGCCATCCTGATCGCCCGGGCGGCGCCGGACTCCATCCAGGACAGAGTGAAACCGCCGAGCAGACAGGCCGCCACGTTGTCGGGGTGGCCCTCGATCTCGGTGGCGAGGTCGAGCAGCGCGGCGTCGTCGAGGCGGGACTCGCCGCCTATGGTCACCGCGCGCGCGGCGACGATGCCGGCGCAGATGGCGGCGGAGGAGGAGCCGAGGCCGCGGCCGTGCGGGATGCGGTTGGCGCAGACGATCTCCAGGCCGCGCGGCTGTCCGCCCAGGAGGTCGAAGGCGGTGCGCAGGGAGCGGACGAGGAGGTGCTTCTCGTCGCGCGGCAGCGTCTCGCCGCCCTCACCCGCGATGTCGATGTGCAGCCCGGAGTCGGCCACCCGGACGACCACGTCGTCGTACAGCCCCAGCGCGAGGCCGAGGGCGTCGAAGCCCGGGCCGAGGTTTGCGCTGGTGGCGGGGACGCGCACCCGGACGGCGGCGGCGCGGAACGCTGGACCGGCCATCGCTCGTTGACTCTCCTTGAGCTGCGTGACTGTCGGAACTGCCGAAACTGTCGAAACTGTCGAATGACAGTCGATGACGTACAGAACCCCGGGGTTCGCCGCTGCCTGCCCAACGGCCGACCGCTGCCAACCGCGCTTGCGGCCGCTTTCGACCGCGGAGACGGCGCGGCACCGCGGCATATGCGGCAGGCGGGTTCGGTACAGCCTATCGAAGGAAGGTTCTGCGGCGACATAGGGCGCACAGGAGGCGCACGATGCGTGTCGCAAGCCCCCTGTGCACCCCCCGTCAGGGGCTTTCCCGGCCGGGCGTCGCTTACGCCCCCATACGCTGGGCGCGTTCCCGGCGAGGCCGCTCAGACCAGGCCGAGCCGCTCGGCCGCGGTCGCCGCGTCGACCGGGACCGTGACCGGCTGCGGGGCACCGGCGACGGCCCAGTCCGGGTCCTTGAGACCGTTGCCGGTGACCGTGCACACGATGCGCTGGCCCGGGTCCACCTTGCCCTGCTCGGCGGCCTTCAGCAGGCCGGCCACCGACGCGGCGGACGCGGGCTCCACGAAGACGCCCTCCTGGGAGGCCAACAGGCGGTAGGCGCGCAGGATCTCACGGTCCGTCACCTCGTCGATGGCGCCGCCCGACTCGTCCCGCGCGGCGAGCGCGAAGTCCCAGGAGGCGGGGTTGCCGATCCGGATGGCGGTGGCGATGGTCGACGGGTCCTTGACGACCTCGCCGCGCACGATCGGGGCACTGCCGGAGGCCTGGAACCCCCACATGCGCGGCGTCCCGGTGGCCACCTTGTCGGCGGCGTACTCCTTGTAGCCCTTCCAGTACGCGGTGATGTTGCCCGCGTTGCCCACCGGAAGGACATGGATGTCGGGCGCGTCGCCGAGCATGTCCACGATCTCGAAGGCGGCCGTCTTCTGCCCCTCGATACGCGCCGGGTTGACCGAATTGACCAGCGCCACCGGGTAGTTGTCGCTGAGCGCGCGGGCCAGTGTGAGGCAGTCGTCGAAGTTGCCGTCGACCTGGAGGATCTTCGCGCCGTGCACGAGGGCCTGGCCCATCTTGCCGAGCGCGATCTTGCCCTGCGGCACGAGCACGGCGGACACCATGCCCGCGCGCACCGCGTACGCGGCGGCGGAGGCGGAGGTGTTGCCGGTGGACGCGCAGATGACGGCCTGCGCGCCCTCCTCCTTCGCCTTGCTGATGGCCATGGTCATGCCGCGGTCCTTGAAGGACCCGGTCGGGTTCGCGCCCTCCACCTTGAGGTGGACCTCGCAGCCCGTGCGCTCGGAGAGCACCCGCGCGGGCACGAGCGGCGTGCCGCCCTCGCGGAGCGTCACGACGGGCGTGCTGTCGGAGACGGGCAGCCGGTCCCGGTACTCCTCGATGATTCCGCGCCACTGGTGGGTCATTGCTGGTTACTCTCCTTCAACCCGCATGATGCTGGCGACACCCCGCACGGTGTCGAGCTTGCGCAGCGCCTCGACCGTACCGCCGAGGGCGGCGTCGGACGCGCGATGGGTGACGACGACGAGGGATGCCTCGCCGTCCTTGCCGGACTGCCGCACGGTGTCGATGGAGACACCGTGCTCCGCGAACACGGTCGCGACCTGGGCGAGCACGCCCGGTTTGTCGGCCACGTCGAGGCTGATGTGGTAGCGCGTGACGACGTCGCCCATCGGCGAGACGGGCAGGGCGGCGTACGCGGACTCACCGGGCCCGGTCGCCCCGCCCAGCCGGTTGCGGCACACGGCCACGAGGTCGCCGAGCACGGCGGACGCGGTCGGCGAACCGCCGGCACCGGGCCCGTAGAACATGAGCTGCCCGGCGGCCTCGGACTCCACGAAGACGGCGTTGTAGGCCTCGCGCACATTGGCCAGCGGATGGCTGAGCGGAATCATCGCGGGGTGCACGCGCGCGGTGACCGAGCCGCCGTCGGCCGCCCGCTCGCAGATGGCGAGCAGCTTGATGGTGCAGCCCATCTCCTTGGCGGAGGCGAAGTCGGCGGCGGTGACCTCGGCCATGCCCTCGCGGTAGACGTCGTCGAGGCGCACGCGCGTGTGGAAGGCGATGCCGGCGAGGATGGCGGCCTTGGCCGCGGCGTCGAAGCCCTCGACGTCGGCGGTCGGATCGGCCTCCGCGTACCCGAGGGCGGTGGCCTCGTCGAGCGCCTCCTGGTACCCGGCGCCGGTGGTGTCCATGGCGTCGAGGATGAAGTTGGTCGTCCCGTTGACGATGCCGAGCACCCGGTTGACCTTGTCGCCGGCGAGGGACTCGCGCAGCGGCCGGATCAGCGGGATGGCACCGGCGACGGCGGCCTCGTAGTACAGGTCCCGGTCGTGGTCGTCGGCCACGGCGTGCAGTGCGGCGCCGTCCTGGGCGATGAGCGCCTTGTTGGCGGACACCACGGAGGCGCCGTGCCCGAAGGCGGTGGTGATGAGCGTCCGAGCGGGCTCGATGCCGCCGATGACCTCGACGACGACGTCGAGGTCCCCGCGCTTGACCAGCGCGGTGGCGTCGGTGGTGACGAGGGCGGGGTCGATCCCTTCGCGCACCTTGTCGGGCCGCCGTACGGCCACGCCCGCGAGCTCCACCGGGGCCCCGATCCGGGCGGCGAGGTCGTCGGCGTGCGTCGTCATGATGCGCGCCACCTCTGAGCCGACCACTCCACAGCCCAGCAGCGCCACCTTCAGCGGACGCGTACGCATCATCCGACCTCGTTTCCTCTTACTGTCTACCGTTGGACCAGTCTCATGCACCGGACGGGATTTTCTGCCTTTCGTCCGGATCGTGAGACGTTTATTTCACTTCGAGAAGGGGTACGAGCCGGAGGATCTTCGCCTGCGCCCCCTCCTCTTCCGTCGCGCCTCACCCGACGTCGAGACGCAGCAGGTCCTCCTCGGTCTCCCGCCGGACGATGACCCGCGCCGCCCCGTCCCGCACGGAGACCACCGGCGGACGCAGCACGTGGTTGTAGTTGCTGGCCATGGAACGGCAGTACGCCCCCGTCGCCGGTACGGCGATGAGGTCACCGGGTGCCAGGTCGCCCGGCAGGAAGGCGTCCTTGACCACGATGTCCCCGCTCTCGCAGTGCTTGCCGACGACGCGCACGAGCATCGGCTCGGCGTCGGAGGCGCGGGAGACGAGGGCGACGCTGTACTCGGCGTCGTACAGCGAGGTGCGGATGTTGTCCGACATCCCGCCGTCCACGGAGACGTACGTCCGCAGCCCGTCGAGCGGCTTGACCGTGCCGACCTCGTACAGCGTGAAGGCGGTGGGCCCGACGATGGCGCGCCCGGGCTCGACGGAGATACGGGGCGTGCGCAGCCGCGCGCCCTCGCACTCCCGCGTCACGATCTCGGTCAGCGCCTTGGCGACCTCGTGCGGTTCACGGGGATCGTCGTCGCTGGTGTACGCGATGCCCAGCCCGCCCCCGAGGTCGATCTCGGGCAGTTCGACCCCGTGCTCGTCACGGATGTCCTTGAGCAGCCCGACGACCCGGTGTGCCGCGACCTCGAACCCCGACATGTCGAAGATCTGCGAGCCGATGTGGGAGTGGATCCCGATGACCTCGAGCCCGTCGAGCTGCAGGGCCCGCCGCACGGCCTCCGCCGCCTGCCCGCCGGCGAGCGGGATGCCGAACTTCTGGTCCTCGTGGGCGGTGGCGATGAACTCGTGCGTGTGCGCCTCGACCCCGACGGTGATACGGATCTGCACCCGCTGCCGCCTGCCCAGCGACTGCGCGGTGTGAGCGACGCGCACGATCTCCTGGAAGGAGTCGAGCACGATCCGCCCGACCCCGGCGCGGACGGCGCGCTCGATCTCCTCCGGAGACTTGTTGTTGCCGTGGAAGGCGATCCGCTCGGCGGGCATCCCGGCGGAGAGAGCGGTGGCCAGCTCCCCGCCGGAGCACACGTCGAGGTTGAGCCCTTCTTCGTCCAGCCACCGCACCACCGCCCGCGACAGGAACGCCTTGCCGGCGTAGAAGACGTCGGCGTCGGTCCCGAAGGCGGTGCGCCAGGCCCGCGCCCGGTCCCGGAAGTCGGCCTCGTCGAGGATGTAGGCGGGGGTGCCGTACTCCTCGGCGAGCTGGGTGACGGGCATCCCGCCGACGGTGACGACACCGTCCGCGTCCCGCCCGACGGTGTGGGCCCAGACCCTGGGATCGAGGGCGTTCAGGTCGGCCGCCGGAGCGGAGTAGTGCCCCTCGGGAAGGACATCGGCGTGACGGGGCCCGGCGGGGTGTGCGGAACGGCTCATGGCGTCTTCTGTGCTCTCTCAGAGGTGGTCGGGTGCGTCGATACCGAGGAGGGACAGGCCGCCGGCCAGCACCGTCCCGACGGCTTCGGCGAGGGCCAGCCGGGCACGGTGGGCGGCCGAGGGTTTCTCCCCACCGCGCGGCAGCACGGTGGGCAGGAAGGGCAGCGCGGCGTCGGCGACCGTGACGAGATGCCGGGCGAGCCGGTCCGGGGCGCGGTGGGCCGCGGCGGCGGCGAGGACCCGGGGATGGTCCGCGAGGGCGGCGAGCAGCTCGTGCTCCGTGCCGGTGAGGGGGCCGGGGGCGGCGCCGAATCCGAGCTCGGCGGCGTTGCGGCCGGCGGCGCGGGCACGGGCGTGTGCGTACCGCACGCGGAAGAGCGGATTGCCCTCCCGCTGCACGAGGTGCTCGTCGCCGGTCCGGGGCAGGTCGTGGGCCGCGGGACGGAGCAGGGCCCAGCGGCCGGCGTCCCGCCCGAGCGTCAGGGGATCGCCCGGCGCGGGCACGGGGCGGACGTTGACGGGCAGCTCGGCGGGCGCGGGCCCGGCCGCGTCGACACGCACCCCGAGCACGGTGGTCCATACGGGATCGAAGCCCTCGGCGGTCACCCGCACCAGCGCACCCTGGGACCGCAGGACGCGTCCGGCGGCCTCGGCGACGACGACGGCACGCAGCTCGTGGGGGGAGTGCAGCTGCACGATGCGCCCGTCGGGGCCGGCTGGCCCCTCTGGCCCGTCTGGCCTCTCTGGTCCCTCTGGCCCTTCTGGCCCGTCGAGGTACCCGTACCGCGTCCCGCGCCGCAGTATCTCGGCGACGAGCCCGCCGGAGACGCCGCCGTGAAGGCTGATGTTGAGAAACCCGGGCCCGGTGAGGACCACATCGGCGATCCCGTCGACGCCGACGAGGTACGGCCGCAGCACCTCGGCCACCCGACGCGGGGGCTGCCCGGCCGGCCGGGCCAGCTGGAGGGCGACGTTCGTTGCGTAGTCGCCGCACCCTCCCGGCCCCGGCGGCGCGACCACTGCCCGCTCCGGCACGGCCACGCTCAGCTCCCCCGCGTCGACGGCGCGACGCACCGCGTGCAGCACGGTGCGGGAGAGCTCTACGGGGGTCACAGGTCAAGCGTATGGGAGGAGGGGGGTGGGTGGGCGAACCGGTTTGCGGCAGTCCCGGGATGTGGACGGGAACGCGGCGGGACGCCGACCCGCCCGGGACCGAGCCCCACTCGGGCGTCCGGTGCTCACGTGGGAGGGTGACGCACACCCCTCTGAGTGGACGGCTTACTCACGCCTTGGAGCAGACGGCTTACTCAGGGCCGAGCAGACGAGTCGGTCACGCCTGGCGAACGAGTCGGCCATGCTCCGGCGGGCGAGTCGGTCACGCCTGAGCGGACGGCTCACTCTCGCCCGCGACACCGAGTGCCCTCGGCAGTGAGGCCGACGAAGCCGAACCGGACGCGGCAGCGGAGGCCGCCCCGACCCCACCGACCTTCCGCTCGGCCAACTGCCGTACCAGAGCGATGAGTTCGGCGGGCTCGAAAGGCTTGGACAGAAAGGCATCGGCCCCGGCGGCGAACCCGGCGTCGACCTCGTACTGCGTACAGGCGCTGACGATCGCGATCGGAAGGTTTCGGGTACGTGGGTCGGCACGCAGCCGGGTGGCGGTCCTGAGCCCGTCGAGCCGGGGCATGACCACGTCGAGAGTGACGACGTCGGGCCGCACCTGATGAACGACTTCCAGACACTCGGCACCATCGCCCGCGGTCACGACCTCGAAGCCCTCCAGCTCGAGATTGACCCTGATCAGCTGCCGGATGACCTTGTTGTCGTCTACAACAAGAACCCGGCCGGACGCCCTAGGCACAACTCGAGAGTAGGTCCGGACCGGCCACCGCGTCCGGGTTTTCCCCACTTCCATCCCGTGCGGGGGACAACACCCCCACGACCGACGCCCGCACACGCGGCACGCCCCGCGAAAACCCGTTCATGACCACCCCGGGCGAGCTGGTAGTGTTCTACCCGTCGCCGCGAGCAACACCCACCGCGCGACGGACACGCCCCCGTAGCTCAGGGGATAGAGCAACGGCCTCCGGAGCCGTGTGCGCAGGTTCGAATCCTGCCGGGGGCACTTCGCCTCAACCAGCACGCTAGTGCGGTTGACCAGCGCAAATGCCATGCATGAAGAGCGGGAACCAGTCTCACTGGGTCCCGCTCTTTGTCGTTGGTTCGCACTGATCGCGAGTGAGGAGCGAGTGAGCGGTGCAGTGCCTCCCCACTGATTGCACGCGGGACCTCCCCTCCGCCGCACTCGAGCCGGTCACGGCCTCTCATCCCCGAGCCCGCGAAAAGCCGGTGCGCTGACACCCCAGCCGCCATACTGCTCGCATGGCCTCGACGCAGCAGACGGAACTCTTCAACACGTTTTACCATTACCGCCTTGGCGAAGGCGAGATAGCCACCCTCTTCGACATCGCAAGCGAGGGAATCCCTGCTTCGGAAATTTCCATATCTACCTTGATCGACAGTATTCGATTCAGTGAAGAATCCTTTACCGATCTAAAGTCTGCTGTACAGGGATCCACTCTCGCCAACCGCAATAAGCCGTGGCCGAATGTTGAACTAGAAGCCGGATCTGTAGCCTCAGGGCACCTGGTGAAGATCACACTGAATTCCGATGTTGCCCACATAAACGTTGCCGGCGCTGACACGAACTGGGTTCACGGCCGAACCGCCCGCCTGAGTGAGTACCTTGAATCACATGCGGGCAGCAAAACGTCACGCAAGGATGAGCCGAAGATTCTCTTTCTCTTCCTCATCATGTTTCTTGTTATCGCAGGATTCTGGATCTTCAAAACTCAGGATGCAGATACCGTGCGAGAATGCCTAGCGCGAGCAAAGAAGTCGGAGGAAACGAAACTCTTCCTCAACTGGTCGATGGCGATCATGCTGGGAGGCGGACTGATAGCCGTTCTTGTCATGTGGCTTCGGTATCGTGATTCGAAGACCCAGTTGCGCACAAACGGAGTGGTAACCACTGGCTCATGGTGGTCGCGGGCGAGCATCGGTGATCGCATCGCCGCTATCGGAGTACCCATAGCAGCAATTGCAGCCATCGCCACTGTAATGTCCGCCCTTAGTGATACGTTCGGGAAAAAATGACCGCAAATAAACAAATCTCACATTGCTCTTCCGGCGGATGCGAGCGACGCGTTTACGCGCTCGGATTGTGCAATTCATGCTATGAAAAGGATCGAAAAAGTCGCCTGTATAAGAAATGCGAAGAGGGCGACTGCACCGGGAATCAGCACGGAAATGGGTTGTGCAGCAAGCACTATCAGCGCTGGCGCAACGCGAACAGGGGCAAGATTTGTGAAATAGAATATTGCGCGCAAATGCTGTGGGCTGCTGGGCTCTGCCGCGGGCACTACAAGCAAAAACAGAAAGGAACTACGTTCACGCCTTTGCAGGACCGCAAAGGAAGGACCCGCCCCTGCAAACACGAAGGATGCACGGGGACTCCCGTCGCAATGGGGTATTGCAATCTGCACTACATCCAGTGGAGCAAGACCGGGAGTACTAGCAATCGCCGAAGGCGGGCGCGTTCACGGGCAGCGCTCAGCGCCCTTCTGGCTGAGGGCCTGTGGGAATGCTGCCTGTGTAACCACCGCGCACCTGTCGAAGAATTTGCAATGAATGCGAGCGGCTCACCAATATCTTATTGTCGACCTTGCCTGGCCATGCAAGGTCGACTGCGTCGATTTCAGTTGTCAGAAACTTCCTACGCCGAATTGCTCAAAACGCAGGGCAGCCGATGCGCCATATGCCGGACCGAACAGCCAGAAGACTTTACGTGGCATATCGATCACGACCACTCTTGCTGCCCAGTAGACTCGGTCACTATGTGCGGCAAGTGCATCAGAGGTCTACTTTGCCCTCCTTGCAATACAAGGGGTTTAGCGTGGTACGAGAGGCTTCCCACCTCACTCCAGACCTTCGGCTTGCTTAATAACTATCTGACCGATCCACCCTACAGGAGATATCTGTTGTCGAAACAGGAAGGTTGAGGACATCGAGATGTCCTCAACGGGACTGCTGCATGATCGGGTGACAGCGGGGTTTATGCAGCCAGGGCTGCGGCTGGGGTCATGATGGTCTCGTACTCGACGGGGGTCAATCGGGC
>NZ_JBICYB010000026.1:0-92887 GCF_043200575.1 Streptomyces sp. NPDC048392 | reverse complement strand
CTGGCGTTGACTTTTGGCACGCTGTTGAGTTCTCAAGGAACGGACGCTTCCTTCGTACTCACCCTCTCGGGCTTTCCTCCGGGCGCTTCCCTTCGATCTTGCGTTTCCGACTCTATCAGATCCTTTTGTGATCCGATTCCCTGTCGGGCGGGATTGTCGTCGCCTTCGGGCTTTCGCTCGTCGACCTTTCGACATTCACTACGCTAGCCGATTTCTCTGCGGACTCATAATCGAGTCCCGCGGGTCGAATTCGGGCATGCGGACATGCCGGAACCGCTCCCGCTGAAGGGAAGTCGTAGCTAGTGGGTTGGCCGCTTCCGGTTGCAGGCGATTGCCGTACCCGGGTCAAGTGGCTCGGGCCACGTTACGCGCCCGCCGAAGGAGAGTCAACTACGGCGCCGCCTCGGGACATGCGCCCGGTACGCGCTGACCGTCGGGTCGCCGGCCACCCAGTAGCGCCACGGGTGGACGCCTCCCTCGCCGGCCACTCCCGTCCGCGGGCCATTGCGTACCTGCTCAGCGAGCACGGGTGCGCCGGTCAGGATGCGCAGCGGGGTGTCCTCGGAAGTGCAGGCGTCCGTGCCGTTCAGAGCGCGGTCCACGCCGAGGGCGGTGGCGAGGCGGGCCGGTCCTTTGGCCAGTTCCCTGTCATTGCGGGCGGTGTGCCGTCGGGTCCGGGCCAGCTCGGCCCCCTCGACGATCTCGCCGGCGCGGAGCAGAACCGCGCTCGCCCTGCCCTCGGGCCCGCAGACCAGGTTCATGCAGAACCACATGCCGTAGGTGAAGTAGACGTACACGTGTCCGGGATGACCGAACATCACGTCGTTGCGGGGGGTGCGACCGCGGTAGGCGTGGGAGCCGGGATCGTTCTGGCCGTCGTAGGCCTCCACCTCCGTCAGGCGGAGGGCGATCGGACCTTCCGGGGTGCTGCGCACCAGGGTGCGGCCCAGGAGGTCGGGGGCCACCTCGAGGACGGGGCGGTCGAAGAACTTCCTGGGCAGGGGCGTACGGTCGGGGCTCGCGATCATGCCGTCCGAGCGTAACGCAGCCGGGGCCGGGCGCGGGGTGGTCAGGGGGCGTCCGCCTTGCCAGGGTGT
This sequence comes from Streptomyces sp. NPDC048392, assembly GCF_043200575.1. NCBI lineage: Bacteria > Bacillati > Actinomycetota > Actinomycetes > Kitasatosporales > Streptomycetaceae > Streptomyces > Streptomyces sp. NPDC048392. The sequence continues at coordinate 91,790 of NZ_JBICYB010000026.1, read as the reverse complement.
GGAGGCGCGGAACCGGTCACGGCCGGATCGCGTTTGTAGGCATCGAGGATTCACACGCAAGCCTGGAGACGGAGAGACATGGCGTTCAAGAAGCTGCTCGCGAGCCTGGGGGCCGGCGGGGCTTCGGTCGAGACCGTGCTGAGCGAGGTCAACGTCGTTCCGGGGGGTGTCGTCCAGGGCGAGGTGCGGATTCAGGGAGGGTCCGTCGACCAGGAGATCGAGGGGCTGTCGGTCGGGCTGCAGGCCAAGGTCGAGGTGGAGAGCGGCGACCAGGAGTACAAGCAGGACATCGAGTTCACCAAGGTGCGGCTCGGTGGTGCCTTCCAGCTGAAGGCCGGGGCCGTGCACGCGGTGCCGTTCGGGCTGGAGATCCCCTGGGAGACGCCGATCACAGTGATCGACGGGCAGTCGCTGCGCGGGATGAACATCGGCGTGACCACGGAGCTGGAGATCGCGCGCGCCGTGGACTCCGGTGACCTGGACGCGATCAGCGTGCACCCGCTGCCGGCGCAGAAGGCGATTCTGGACGCGTTCATCCAGCTGGGCTTCCGCTTCAAGAACGCGGACATGGAGCGCGGCCACATCCGGGGCACGCGGCAGCAGCTGCCCTTCTACCAGGAGATCGAGTTCTTCCCCCCGCAGCAGTACCGCGGGCTGAACCAGGTCGAGCTGAGCTTCGTGGCCGACGCGCAGGCGATGGACGTCGTGCTGGAGATGGACAAGAAGCCGGGGCTGTTCAGTGAGGGCAGCGACACCTTCCGTTCGTTCCAGGTGGGGCTGAACGACTACCAGAGCACCGACTGGACGGCGTACCTCAACCAGTGGCTGTCGGAGGTCGGCAGCAAGCGGAACTGGTTCTAGTGGTTCTAGGCTCGGTCATCTCTGCACCCAACGATCAGGAGGTACCGAGGTGACCGAGCTCAAGCGGCGTCCGCTCCCCCATGACTTCCACCCGCCCGTGCCGTCGTTCACGGTCACGAGTGACGACGTCCAGGAGGGAACGACGCTCAAGGACGCCCAGGTCCACGCGGCCGGCAACACTTCTCCGCAGCTGCGGTGGGAGGGCTTCCCCGCCGAGACCAAGAGCTTCGCCGTGACGTGCTACGACCCGGACGCCCCGACGGGCAGCGGGTTCTGGCACTGGGTGGTGTTCGACATCCCGGCCTCGGTGACCGAGCTGCCGGCCGGCGCGGGCAGCGGCACCTTCGAGGGGTTGCCGGACGGCGCCGTACAGGCGCGCAACGACTACGGCAGCAAGGACTTCGGTGGTGCCGCGCCGCCGGCCGGGGACGGCCCGCACCGGTACGTGTTCACGGTGTACGCCGTGGACCAGGAGAAGCTCGGGCCGGACGCGGACGCCACTCCGGCGTTCGTCGGCTTCAATCTGCGGTTCCACACGATCGCCCGTGCCCGGCTCATCGGTGAGTACGAGGTGCCCGCGGACAGCTGAGTGTCCCGAGCGTTCATGGAACGTTTGCCCGCCCCCGGTCTTGGAATGGATCAGGGGCGGGCATTTTTGTTGCCAGGGGTGGCGGGGGCTTCCCCCGCAGGAGCAGCAGATATTGCGTTGTCCATCCCGGCGTGCCCGGCCAGAGTTGATCCAAGCCCGCCAGGGGGTGGGTCGGTGCGCACGGGAGGTGGGCCGGTATGCGGGACACGCTGGTGCTGAACGCGAGCTTCGAGCCGTTGTCGACGGTGACGCTGAACCGAGCCGTCGTTCTGGTGCTCCAGGACAAGGCCGTCGTCGAGCAGGCCCACCCCTCGCTGCGGATGCGCGGAGCCGCGCTGGACATACCCGCGCCGCGGGTGATCAGGCTGCGCCAATACGTACGGGTGCCGTTCCGAAGACGCGCTCCGTGGTCGAGGCGGGGCGTGCTCGTCCGGGACCGTCACCGGTGCGCGTACTGCGGGCGCCGGGCGACGACCGTCGACCACGTGGTGCCGAGGTCGCACGGCGGGCAGGACACGTGGCTGAACACGGTGGCCTCGTGCGCGCAGGACAACCACCGCAAGGCGAACCGGACGCCTGAGCAGGCGGGGATGCCGTTGCTGCGGGAGCCGTTCGAGCCGACGCCCGCCGATGCGATGTTGCTGGCGCTGGCTCAGGACGACTTTGCCGCGCTGCCGGAGTGGTTGGTGCTGGACGCGGCGTGACGGCTCGGCCGCCGGGGCTGGGGGCTTCGGCCCGGCCGCGGGCTGTTCATGGCCGGTCGCGCAGTTTCCCGTGCTCCTCGGGGGCGCGGGTGTCGCCCCCAGCCTTCAGAAGGAGCCGTCAGTCGATTGACGGCTTTTCGCGGCGTTCCTGGGCCGGGACGGCGGCGCCGCCGTTGCCCGAACCGCCGCCCATGCCGCCGAAGTTGCCCATGGCACCGGACAGGCCCTTGAGGGCGTCGCCGATCTCGCTGGGGACGATCCAGAGCTTGTTGGCGTCGCCTTCGGCGATCTTCGGGAGCATCTGCAGGTACTGGTAGGAGAGCAGCTTCTGGTCCGGGTCGCCGGCGTGGATGGCCTCGAAGACCGTGCGGACGGCCTGGGCCTCGCCCTCGGCGCGCAGAGCGGCGGCCTTGGCCTCACCTTCGGCGCGCAGGATCTGGGACTGCTTCTCGCCCTCGGCGCGCAGGATCTCGGACTGCCGGACACCTTCGGCCTGGAGGATCGCGGCGCGCTTGTCGCGGTCGGCGCGCATCTGCTTCTCCATCGAGTCCTGGATGGAGGTGGGCGGTTCGATGGCCTTGAGCTCGACGCGGTTGACGCGGATGCCCCACTTGCCGGTGGCCTCGTCGAGGACGCCGCGCAGGGCCGCGTTGATCTCCTCGCGGGAGGTCAGGGTCCGTTCCAGGTCCATGCCGCCGATGATGTTGCGCAGCGTGGTGACGGTGAGCTGCTCGATCGCCTGGATGTAGCTGGCGACCTCGTAGGTCGCGGCGCGGGCGTCGGTCACCTGGTAGTAGATGACGGTGTCGATGTTGACGACCAGGTTGTCCTGGGTGATGACCGGCTGCGGCGGGAAGGGGACGACCTGTTCGCGCAGGTCGATGCGGTTGCGGATGGTGTCGATGAACGGGACCACGATGTTGAGGCCCGCGTTGAGTGTCCGCGTGTAACGGCCGAAGCGCTCGACGATGGCGGCGCTGGCCTGTGGGATGACCTGGATGGTCTTGATCAGGGCGATGAAGACCAACACCACCAGGATGATCAAGACGATGATGACCGGTTCCATCGCGGTTGTCCGTCCCCTTCTCCGCCTCGGCGCTCCGGCAGATCCTATTGACCTGACTGACCCTGACGACTACTGATCTTACGGCTGTTGAGGATCTTGCTGGTCGAGTCTGACAGACCGTCGCACGACTCGGGGGGCGTTCGGGCCACTTGTGCACGGCGAGGTCACATGACGACGGCCGTGGCGCCGTCGATCTCGACGACGTCCACTTCCTCGCCCGTCTCGAAGCTCCGCCCGGTGTCCAGGGCGCGTGCCGACCAGATCTCCCCGGCGAGTTTGATCCGGCCGCCGGAGCCGTCGACCCGCTCCAGGACGACGGCCTGTCTGCCCTTCAGGGCGTCCACGCCCGAGGCCAGGTGGGGCTGTTGGGAGCGGTGCCGGGCGGCGATGGGCCGTACCACGGCGATGAGGGCGACCGAGACGATGACGAAGACGAGTACCTGGACGACGAGATCCGCGCCCAGCCCGGAGGCGACGGCGGCGGCGACGGCGCCGACGGCGAACATCCCGAACTCCGGCATCGCGGTCACGACGAGCGGGATTCCGAGCGCTGCCGCGACGACGAGCCACCACACCCATGCGTCGATGTCGTTCACACGGTCATGGTAGGTCCGTTGGGCACGCCGGGGACAGGGCGCACGGGGGGCGGGTCAGGACAGCGGGAGTCCCTTCGCGGTCCACCGGTCCCCGGCCTGCTCCACGATGAGGGGAAGTCCGAAGCAGAGGGACAGGTTGCGCGAGGTGAGTTCGAGTTCCAGCGGGCCGGCGGCCAGGATCTGGCCCTGACGGATCATCAGGACATGGGTGAAGCCCGGGGCGATCTCCTCGACGTGGTGGGTCACCATGATCATCGAGGGTGCGATCGGGTCGCGGGCGAGCCGGCCGAGACGGCGGACGAGGTCCTCGCGGCCACCGAGGTCGAGACCGGCCGCCGGCTCGTCGAGGAGCAGCAGTTCGGGGTCGGTCATCAGGGCGCGGGCGATCAGCGTGCGCTTGCGCTCGCCCTCGGAGAGGGTGCCGAACCTGCGGTCCAGGTACTCGGTCATGCCGAGACGGTCGAGGAAGGCGCGGGCGCGCTGCTCGTCGATGTCCTCGTACTGCTCCTGCCAGCCGGCGGTCATGCCGTACGCGGCGGTCAGCACGGTCTGCAGGACGGTCTGGCGCCTGGGCAGCTTGTCTGCCATGGCGATGCCGGCCACGCCGATGCGGGGGCGCAGTTCGAAGACGTCGGTGCCGGGCTTGCCGAGGGTCTCGCCGAGGATGGTGGCGGTGCCGTTGCTGGGGTAGAGGTAGCTGGACGCGACGTTGAGGAGGGTGGTCTTGCCGGCGCCGTTGGGGCCCAGGATGACCCAGCGCTCGCCCTCCTTGACCGACCAGGAGACCTGGTCCACGAGAGCCCGGCCCTCACGGATCACGGATACGTCCTGAAGTTCCAGAACATCGCTCATGAGCGCGTTGTCTCCCCTTGCATTGTGGCCGGTCTCGGCTGTCGCGTACGCCTGTGGTTCGGGCCGCGGCGCCGGTGGGCGCAGGCCCTCCGGGAAATCTACGCCACCGGTCGGCCGCGCTGTTCCATCGGTCCGGTCCTTAGGGTGGGGGCATGCTCTCGGAACCACGCGCAGGGCGCCTTGCCGCCTGGGGAAATGCCCTTATTGCCGGAATGGTCTCGCCGGATGACGCCGCGGTCGCGATCGTCGGCGAGGACGCGGTGCACCGGGTGGAGGGGCTGCCCGGCGAATCGGCGCCGGTCGGTCTCACGCTGGCGCTGGGGCGGCTGCGGGCGCTCGGGGCCAGTGGGCTGCGGATCGCGCTGCCCGCGCCGGGGCATCCGCTGGGGCTGAGCGGGCCGCCGGACTTCAACGCGCGGGCGCTGGAGGCCGAGGAGGCGGTGATCTGCCACGGTGCGGCGCTCGGGCTGGTGCCGGCGGTGTACGAGGCCGGGCCCGGGGGTGACGTGCACGTCGAGGTGGTGTGGCACTGCCTGCCGGTGCGGGAGGCGCCGCCGGCGGATGTGCCCTCGCTCGGGGAGGCGGAGCGTGAGCTGGCGGAGGCGCTGCGGGATGCGGCGGAGGTACTGACGCGGCTGGACGTCGCCGGGTCGGGGCCGGTGGCGGAGGCCGCCGTCGAGGCGTACCGGGCGCGGGCCGAGTTGGGGCGGGAGGTACTGGCGCCGGGGTATCCGCCGCGGGCGGTGCGGGTGCTGGAGCTGGCGCAGCGGGTGGGGATGCTGGTGTCGCTGGCGTCCGAGAACGGGCACGGGGGCGCGGTGAGCGCGTCCGAGATGGCCGCGCGGGGGGAAGCGCTGCGGCCGGTGGAGCGGGTGGCTCGGCGGGCGCAGGTCGCGGCGTACAACTCCGTTGTGGTGGAACGGGGGCGGTGACGGCACCGTGTCCCGGCGGGTGCCCGGCGTGGGTGCGGGTGCGGGTGCCCGGCGTGGGTGCGGGTGCCCGGCACGGAGGCGGGCGCCCGGCAGCGGCGTACAACTCCGTTGTGGTGGACTGGAGCGGCGACGGCGCCGTGTTCTGGCGGGGTGCCCGGCACGGAGGGCGGGCGTCGGCCGGGGGCGTGCTGCTCGGCGCTGGCGAGGGGCCGCAGCGCCCGCCCGTGCCGCCCCAGCGGCACGACTGCCCACTGCTGGGGCGGTATGCGAGTGCCCGCAGCTGAGAGCGGAAGGCCGGGGGCGGCGTTGGGGCCGGGATCAGTGGTTGACGCCCAGGTTGCCGAAGGCCGGGTTCAGGACGCCGATGACGTTGACGCTGTTACCGACGGCGTTGACCGGGATGTGGATCGGTGCCTGGACCAGGTTGCCGGAGGCGACGCCCGGGGAACCGATGGTCTCGCCATGGGCGTGGGAGCCGCCGTCGGTGGCGGAGGCCATGCCCGCACCGGCGGCGATCAGCCCGCCGGCCACCATCGTCACGGCTGCGGCCTTCTTCAGGTTCTTCACTTACAAGCCCTCCTTGCGATCGCCGCGGCAATCACCGCGGCACGCACTGAAGAACGGTCGGCGCCCTCGAAGGATGCGCCATATGGGGGACATTCCCACGACGGTATGAATCTCCGACCGGAAGGGAACCCTCCGGGTTGCCGCCGCGTACCGGCCCGTCAGGGCGGTCAGCCGGTCACGCCGTGGCGTACGGCCCACAACGCGGCCTGGGTACGGTCCGCCAGGTCGAGTTTCATCAAGATGTTCGAGACGTGGGTCTTCACGGTCTTCTCGGACAGCACCAGCGCGCGGGCGATCTCCCGGTTGGAGCGGCCGTCCGCTATGAGGCCCAGCACCTCGCGCTCCCGCTCGGTGAGGGAGCCCGCTCTGACCGGGCCCGTGTTGCTCCCCTCCTGGCTCAGCAGGACGCCCGCGATCTCGGGCTGAAGCAGGATGTGGCCCGCGTGGACGGAGCGGATGGCACCGGCCAGCGCGTCGGGGTCGACGTCCTTGTACACGTAGCCGGCCGCGCCCGCCCGCAGGGCCGGGACCACGGTGCGCTGCTCGGTGAAGCTCGTGACGACCAGCACGCGCGCGTGGTTGTCCAGCTCACGGAGTCTGCGCAGCGCGTCGACGCCGTCCATGCCCGGCATCTTGACGTCCATGAGGATCACGTCGGGTTTCAGTTCCTCGGCGCGGTCGACGCCCTCGGCGCCGTCCGCGGCCTCGCCGACCACCTCGATGTCGTCCTGGACCTCCAGGAAGGTGCGCAGGCCCCGGCGGACCACTTGGTGGTCGTCGACGAGCAGCACCTTGATCGCGTCAGCCACCGGGAACCTCCATCTCGATCGTGGTGCCCTTGCCGGGCGCGGACCGCACGGTCAGTCTGCCGCCGGTGCCGCCGGCCCGGTCACGCATCGAGACCAGGCCGAGGTGGCGTCCCGCGCGGCGGACCGTGCGCGGGTCGAAGCCGACACCGTCGTCACTGACTCGCAGCACCGCTCCGGGCCCCCGCCGGTGCAGGTTCACGTCGACGTGTTCCGCCCCGGAGTGGCGCAGGGCGTTGTGCAGTGCCTCCTGTGCGACACGCAGCATCGCCTCCTCCTGGGCGACCGGCAAAGCCCTGACCCCGTGGCTCGCGAAGGTCACGCGCGCGGCGTGGGCCCGGTCGAGGACCTGGATCTGGGTACGCAGGGTGGCGACCAGGCCGTCCTCCTCCAGGGCGGCGGGACGCAGCTCGACGACGGCGGCGCGCAGCTCGTCGGCGGCCTCCGCGGCCAGCGTGGCGACCTGGTGCAGCTCGCTCTTGGCCCGCGCGGGGTCGCGGTCGACCAGGGCGGTGGCGGCCTGGGCGGTCAGGCGCAGCGAGAACAGCTTCTGGCTGACCGCGTCGTGCAGCTCGTGGGCGAGCCGGGAGCGCTCTTCGGCGATGGTCAGTTCGCGGCTGCGCTCGTACAGGCGCGCGTTGGTGAGGGCGATCGCGGCATGCTGGGCGAGGATGCCGAGCAGTTCCTCGTCGTCCGGGGTGAAGCCGCAGGTGCCCGTTGGCTTGGGGCAGTTCTTGTTCGCGAGGAACAGGGCTCCGATGACCTCGTCGCCGTCGCGGATCGGCAGCCCCAGGAAGTCGACCAGATCGGGGTGGGCGGAGGGCCAGCCGCCGAAGCGGGGGTCCGCGCGGACGTCGGCGAGGCGCTGGGCGGTGGCTTCGCGGAGCATCGCGGCGAGGACGCCGTGCTGGCGCGGCAGGGGACCGATGGCCTTCCACTGTTCGTCGGTGACGCCGTCGACCACGAACTGGGCGAAGCCGCCGTGGTCGTCGGGGACGCCGAGGGCGGCGAACTGCGCGTCGAGCAGCTCGCGGGCCGAGGCGACGATCGTCTTGAGGACGTCGCGCACCTCGAGGTGCCTGCTCATGGCCAGCAGCGCGGAACTCACCGCGGTGAGGCCGGACCGGGGGCCGTGGCTCATGTCCTCACGGTACCCGCGGGGGGAGGCGGCGGGATCGGCCCCGTGACCGCCGTCGCCTAGGGCGGTGGGCCTAGGTCCTGTCGTCGAAGTCCCGTCTGCCCGGCGGCGTCATGCACGCACTCTCGCCGTACCGGGCCCTGACCCGAGTACATCCGGTACGAGGCCCGGGACCGGCACGCCGAGAGCACGCACCCGACGCCGCGGGGCCGCCCTCCGGGCGACGACGCGAGTTCGACGACAGGATCTAGGACCGGGTGTCCCGCCCGTCGGGCTTAGGCCGAAGGACCCTGAGCGGTTGGGGCCCGTGCCCGAGGTGGCCGGTGGGGCCGGGTTCCTAGGTTGGGGATCACGCCGGCCGAACGGACGGCGGGACGACGAAGGGGACGGTGCCATGCCGGTTGCGATCATCACAGGGGCGTCCAAGGGGCTGGGCCGGGCACTCGCCGATGCCCTGGCGGCGCGGGGGTGGGACCTGGTGCTGGACGCCAGGAATCCCGAGGTGCTCAGGGAGACGACGACGGAGCTGGAGGCGTACGGCACGCGCGTGACGGCGGTGCCCGGTGACGTCGTCGACTCCAGGCACCGGACGGGGCTGGTGACGGAGGCCCGGCGGCTGGGCGGGGTGGATCTGCTGGTCAGCAACGCGAGCGCGCTGGGCGCCGAGCCGCTGGTGCGGCTGGAGGAGCTGCCCCTCGAAGGACTGCGGCGGGCTCTGGAGGTGAACGTCGTGGCCGCACTGGGCCTGGTCCGGGAGGCCCTGCCGTCGCTGCGGGCGGCTCCCGCGGGTGCGGTGGTGACGATCAGCTCGGACGCGGCCGCCGGGGCGTACGAGGCGTGGGGCGGCTACGGGGCGTCCAAGGCGGCCCTGGACCGGTTGGCGGCGGTGCTGGGCGCCGAGGAGCCGGGGTTGCGGGTCTGGGCGGTCGATCCGGGGGACATGGCCACGGACCTGTACGCCGCGGCCGTACCGGACGACGACGATCCGCGGCCGGACCCGGCGAGTGTCGTGCCGGCGCTGCTGCGGCTGCTGGACGAGCGGCCGGCGAGCGGGCGCTACGGGGCGCCGGCGCTGCTGGGGGCGCGGTGATGTCGCCGTTGGCGCTGAGGGTTCCGGAGGAGCTGTCGGCCCGGGTGCCGGTCGAGCAACGGCAGCCCGGCCTGGACCGGGACGGTGTTCGGCTGCTGGTGTCGCGCGGCACCGAGGTGTCGCATCACGGGTTCGGGGAGCTGCCGGGGCTGCTGCGGGCCGGTGATCTGCTGGTGGTCAACACGTCGCCCACGCTGGCCGCGGCCGTGGACGGCCGGGTCGGGTACGCGCGCGTTGTGGTGCATTTCTCCACGCGCGGGGAGGACGGCCGGTGGGCGGTGGAGCTGCGGCAACCGGACGGGAGGGGCACCACGCGCGCGCGTGCGGAAGTGAGGGGTCCCGCGCAATCGCGTGCGCGGGCGCGGGGCGAAGCGCTGTCCGCCGAGGAGGGTGGTGGGGGACGGGCGGGCGGTGCGGCGGGGACGGAGGTGCTGCTGACGGGTGGTGCGCGGTTGGTGCTGGAGGAGCCGCTGAGTCCGCGCGGGGAGCGGTTGTGGTGGGCGCGGGTGTCGGGGGCGGAGGTGCCCGCGGTGCTGCGGGAGCACGGGCGGCCCATTCGTTATTCCTATACGGAGCGGGATCAGCCGCTGTCCGTCTACCAGACGGTGTTCGCGTTGCCGTCCGGGGACGGGACGGGCAGTGCGGAGATGCCGAGCGCGGCGCGGCCCTTCACCGCGCGGCTGGTGGCGGAGCTGGTGAGCCGGGGGGTGCAGTTCGCGCCGGTGACGGTGCACACGGGGGTGGCCTCGGCGGAGTCGCACGAGCCGCCGTATCCGGAGCGGTTCGCCGTGCCGGAGGCGTCGGCGCGGCTGATCAATGCCGTCCGCGCCGGTGACGGGCGGGTGGTGGCGGTGGGGACGACCGCCGTGCGGGCGGTGGAGTCGGCGGCCGGTACCGACGGGGTCGTACGGGCCCGGGCCGGGTGGACCGATCTGGTCGTGACCCCGGCGCGCGGGGTGCGGGTGGTGGAGGGGCTGCTGACGGGGCTGCACGAGCCCGAGGCCTCGCATCTGCTGATGCTGGAGGCGGTGGCGGGACGGGCGGCGATCGACCGCGGGTACGACGCGGCGGTGCGGGGGCGGTACCTGTGGCACGAGTTCGGGGACGCCCATCTCCTGCTGCCGTAGGAGGGCGCCGCAGACCCCTCACACACTGCATTGCTCCAGCAACCAACAGTGAGAAGGGCAGGCGGGTGATGTGAGCCCGCGCATAGGGCACACATCACGTACGAAGGGGAGTAGGAGAACGACTCGTCCGTTTTGAGCGGGGCAGCAGTCCAATCTGCCCCGATTCGCCCTTCCCTGATCCACTACCTCGGATCGTACGTCACACCTTTGCCTCCGGATTTTGCGGCCGCTAACAATTGCTCTCGTCGCTCAGCGCCGTGGGTCTCGCCCCGCGGCGTTTGTGCCGGAAGCACCAACTGTCCCCACCGGACGAGAGCGACCTCCGCGCTATTCGAAGAGGTCTATCCCGCCATGCTCAAGAACATCCTTCCCCGTGGTCGCAGTCGTTCCCTGAACCGCACCCACAAGGTCGCGATAGCCGGTGTCGGCACGCTCGGCGCCGCCGCCGTCGCCCTCACCGCCGTTCCGGCCAGCGGCCAGACGACCACGAGCGAGGCCGCTCCCACGGCCAAGGTGGCGTACAGCACCAAGCAGATCCAGGACGTGCACGCCGGCATCACCGGCCAGCTGGCCGGCGCCGGACAGAAGGTCGCCGCCATCGACGCCAAGAAGGAGGCGGCCGCGAAGAAGGCCGCCGCCACGAAGAAGGCCGCCACGAAGAAGGCCGCCGCCGAGAAGGCCGCCGCCAAGCGCGAGGCGAAGGAGACCGTCAGCCGGTCCGCCAAGCGCACCGAGGTCAAGAAGGCCTCGGCGAAGTCCTACCCGAACAACCTCGACGGCTGGATCCGCGAGGCCCGGGCCATCATGGCCAAGCACGACATCCCGGGCACCTACAGCGGCATCCACCGCAACATCATGCGGGAGTCCTCCGGCAACCCGAAGGCCATCAACGACTGGGACATCAACGCCATCAACGGCATCCCGTCGAAGGGCCTGCTCCAGGTCATCCCGCCGACGTTCAAGGCGTACCACGTGCCCGGCACGTCCTGGAACATCTACGACCCGGTCGCCAACATCGCCGCCGCGTGCAACTACGCGGCGGACAAGTACGGCACCATGGACAACGTCGACAGCGCGTACTGAGGTCGGCGCGGACCTCTTCGCGACGTCGCCGACGCCGATCCGTACGCCGAAGGGCGGCACCCTCCTGACGGGGTGCCGCCCTTCGGGGCCTTGCGGGCCCTCGGAGCCTTCGGTCTCCGGGCTACTTGCGCATGACCTCGGGCTCGTGGCGGCGCAGGAAGCGGGCGACGAAGAAGCCGCAGATCACGCCGAGGACGATCAGGGCGGCCATGTCCATGCCCCAGGCGCCGACCGTGTGCTCCCACAGCGGGTCGGACCCGGCCCCCTTCTCGGGCGGGCTGATCCGGTTGAAGTCCAGCGTCGCGCCGGCCGCGGCGACCGCCCAGCGCGAGGGCATCAGGTACGAGAACTGGTTGACGCCGACCGCGCCGTTCAGGGCGAAGAGGCAACCGGTGAAGACGACCTGGATGATCGCGAACATGACCAGCAGCGGCATGGTCTTCTCGGCGGTCTTCACCAGCGAGGAGATGATCAGGCCGAACATCATCGAGGTGAAGCCCAGCGCCATGATCGGCAGAGACAGCTCGACGAGCGTCGCGCCGCCGAGGACCAGGCCCTCTTCCGGGATCTCACGGGTGGCGAAGCCGATCACGCCGACCAGCAGGCCCTGCAGCACGGTGATCACACCGAGCACGAAGACCTTGGACATCAGGTAAGCGGACCGGGACAGACCCGTCGCGCGCTCCCGCTCGTAGATCACCCGCTCCTTGATCAGCTCGCGGACCGAGTTCGCGGCGCCGGCGAAGCAGGCGCCGACCGCGAGGATCAGCAGGACCGTGGTGGCGGTGCCGTTGGGGATGATCCGGCCGGTCTCCGGGTTCGCGGGGTTGGGAAGCAGGCCCTTGTCCGCGTCGATGAGCAGGCTCACCGCGCCCAGCACCGCCGGCAGGATCACCATCAGGGCCAGGAAGCCCTTGTCGGAGGCGATGACCGACGTGTAGCGCCGCACCAGCGTGACGAACTGGGACGTCCAGCCCTGCGGCTTCGGCGGCTTCATCGCCTGCATCGGCGATACCTGTACGGACTGCGGTGCGACGGCGTCCAGGTCCGCGGCGTACATCTGGTAGTGCTGCGAGCCCTTCCAGCGGCCCGCCCAGTCGTAGTCACGGTAGTTCTCGAAGGCGGAGAAGACGTCGGCCCAGGTTTCGTAGCCGAAGAAGTTCAGCGCCTCCTCCGGTGGGCCGAAGTAGGCCACCGAACCGCCCGGCGCCATCACCAGCAGCTTGTCGCAGGTCGCCAGCTCGGCCACCGAGTGGGTGACGACGAGGACGGTGCGGCCGTCGTCGGCGAGGCCGCGCAGCAGCTGCATGACGTCGCGGTCCATGCCCGGGTCGAGACCGGAGGTCGGCTCGTCCAGGAAGATCAGCGAGGGCTTGGTGAGCAGTTCCAGGGCGACGGACACGCGCTTGCGCTGGCCGCCGGACAGGGACGTGACCTTCTTGTCCTTGTGGATGTCCAGCTTCAGCTCGCGCAGTACCTCGTCGATGCGGGCGTTGCGCTCGGCGGCCGTGGTGTCGGCCGGGAAGCGGAGCTTCGCCGCGTACTTGAGCGCCTTCTTGACGGTCAGCTCCTTGTGCAGGATGTCGTCCTGCGGGACCAGACCGATGCGCTGGCGCAGCTCGGCGAACTGCTTGTACAGGTTCCGGTTGTCGTAGAGGACCTCGCCCTGGTCGGCGGGCCGGTAGCCGGTGAGCGCCTTGAGCAGCGTCGACTTGCCGGATCCCGACGGACCGATGACCGCGATCAGTGACTTCTCGGGTACGCCGAAGGAGACGTCCTTGAGGATCTGCTTGCCGCCGTCGACCGTGACGGTCAGGTGCCGGGCGGAGAAGGACACCTCACCGGTGTCGACGAACTCCTCGAGCCGGTCGCCGACGATCCGGAACGTCGAGTGGCCGACGCCCACGACGTCGGTCGGGCCGAGCAGCTGGGAGCCGCCCTTGGCGATCGGCTGGCCGTTGACGTACGTGCCGTTGTGCGAGCCCAGGTCGCGGATCTCCATGCGCCCGTCGGGCGTGGAGTGGAACTCCGCGTGGTTGCGGGAGACCTGCAGGTCCGAGACGACCAGGTCGTTCTCCAGGGCACGGCCGATGCGCATCACCCGGCCGAGCGAGAACTGGTGGAACGTGGTCGGACTGCGGTCCCCGTGGACCGGTGGCGCCCCCGCCGCGCCGCCGGGTCCCTGCTGCCGGGGGAAGTGCGGCGCGGCCTGATGCTGCTCCGGCGGCTGCTCCGGCGGCCGCTCCTGCTGCCAGCCGGCCTGCTGCTGCCCGTGGTGCGGGGTCTGCTGTTGCGGAGCCTGCTGCGGCGGCGGCTGCGCGGGCGGTGCCTGCTGGGCCCAGCCCGCGTTCGCGCCCTGCGCGGCGTACGGCTGCTGCTGCGGCTGGGCCTGCGGCGTGCCGAGCGGGGCCTGTGCGCCGGTCAGGCTCACGCGCGGCCCGTCGGTCGCGTTGCCCAGGTTCAGCACCGTGCCGGCGGCGAGCTCCAGCTGCTGGACCCGCCGGCCGTGCACGAACGTGCCGTTGGTGCTGCCGTGGTCCTCGACGACCCAAGTGCGGCCGTTGAAGCTGATCGTGGCATGCCGCCAGGAGACCCTGGCGTCGTCGAAGACAAGTTCCCCCTGCGGATCGCGTCCTAGCGCGTATGACCGGGACGGATCGAGCGTCCAGGTCCGTCCATTGGATTCCAGTACGAGTTCCGGCACTCCATGCCCCACTGAGTTGTCCCCCGATGTACCCCCGTCGCGGGGAGTCTAGGGATGTCGAACATCGGGGGGAACTATTTCAGGCTCGGGCCCCTGACCGAAAGTCGGGCCTTGTAGAAGAGTGCGTAGGCGCCCATCGGCCGTTCCCGCTGACGGGGTTGAAACCTGCTCGGAGAGTGGTATTCCACGCGAGGGGGACATGAGCGGCAACCTGGCCGCGCAGCGGGTTGGGGGGGTTCGCCATGAGTGTGACCACAGGAGGCGGAGCCGAGGGGCACGGCACCGGGGTGCCCTGGGGCGACGTACTGATGTCCGCGATCGCGTCCGTGAGCTGGGCGTTGATCGGTATGGCGGGCACGGCGGCGCTTGGCCTGCATCTGCTGGGCGCGGACGCGGCGGGCTCGCTCGGGCCGATGACGGCGGCGGTCGTGGCGCTCGGGGCGGGTGGTTCGGTCACGCCGTCCGGTGACGTGTCCGCGTTCGGACTCGATGGAGCCCAGGCGCACACGGCCATCGAGATCACGCCACTGGGGGTCGGTCTGGTCGGCGCGCTGTTCCTGTCGTTCTTCTTCCTACGGTCTCTTCGGGCGGCCGGAGTTGTCGTCGCCCCCGTCGAACTCCTCGCGCGCGCGGGCGCGGTGGTCACGCTGTTCGTGGCGATGGCGGGCGGACTGGCCTGGGCCGGCCACGACGTCGTCACGATCGACGGCGGTTCGCTCGGGGTCGACGACCTGCCCGGTGGCGGCGGTGGAGGCGGGCTGGAGGTTCCGGGGCTGGGCGATGTGGGGGACATCGGTGGGCTGCTGCCCGACCGGATCGGTGACCTGGTCGACGCCCGGGCCGCCGTCGGGTTCACCGTCGACACCGCGCCGACGCTGCTGGGCGGGCTGGTCTGGTCCGCCGGGGTACTGCTGATCGCTCTGCTGGCCTCGCGGCGTACTCCGCTGCCGCGCGGCTGGGAGGCCGTGCACCGGGTGGTGCGGCCGGCCGTGTCCGCGCTGGTCACGGTGGCGCTGACGGCGGTGGCGGCCGGCCTCGCGGCGGCGGCCTACGCGGCGTCCGGCGACGACCGTCCCCGGCGGATCGCGGGGGCCGCGCTGCTGGGTGCGCCGAACGGGGTCTGGCTCGGCGTCCCGATCGGCCTGTTCGTGCCGTGGGACGGGCGGGCCACCGGTGAGCTGGTACGGGTCCTCCCGGCACCGCTGGACGACCTGTTGGGCGCCGGCGCCGGGGAACCGGTCACGCTGGGGCGGCTGGCGGAGCTGGACGGACGGATGTGGCTGCTGGGAGTGGCCGCCGCACTGATGATGCTGCTGGCCGGGGTACTGACGGCGGTACGGACACCCGTGACGCCCGGGGAGGCACGTTCCCTCGCCCACGCCGGGCGCTGCGCACTGCGGCTGGGCGTCGCCGGCGCGTTGACGCTGCCGCTGTTGGCCCGGCTCACGGAGGTGTCCGTGGACGCCTCCCTGTCGGTACTCGGCATCGACGCCTTCGGCGCGGGCATCGACCTGCGCGGCCACCTCGGCACTGCCCTGCTGCTGGGTGCGGCGTGGGGCGCGGGCGCGGGGGCCGCCGGGGCGCTGCTGGCGCGGGCGAGCGGGGCGGCGGGGACGAGGGCGACACGGTTGGCACGGGATACGGGCTTGGCACGGGGTGCCGGGGCGGCGACGGAGGGCGTCGTCGCGGGTGGTCCGGGGGACGCGGGGTCGCCGCCGGGCCCGTACCGGCCGGGCAGGGCGCACCGGCCGCCCGACCCGGGCACCAATCCCTACCTGCGGCTGCCGGAAGAAGTGAGGCCGGGTCCGGGGGGCCCGGGGCCGAACCCGAGACCGGGGCCGTGGGATGCGGAACCGGGGCCCAGCCCCCGGCCGGGAACGGCACCGGGGCCGGGACAAGAGCCGTGGCTCCAGCCTGGCGCGGAACCGAGGCCCGGGCAGACGCCGGACCCGCGGCCGGGGGCGTGGCCCGGCCCGGATGCGGAGGGCACGGCACCCGGGTCGTGGCCGAAGCGGCGCGCTGAACCCCGGTCGGGGCAAGAACCGTGGCCAGAACCGTGGCCAGAACCGTGGCCAGAACCAGGCACCGGTCCGGGGGCGGGCCGGGGAGCAGCCCCGGGCGGGGGCTCGGGGGCGCGCTCAGAGGCTGGGGAGCCGGAGGATGCGCGGCCGTCCTGGCCCCCCGCCCCGCCGATCCGCGATGCGGGGCCGTTGCCGGGGGCCGGCTGTACCGCGCCCGGGTCACAGCCGGCCGGCGACGCGGGACTCGGGCAGGAGCGGGGTCCGGGGCAAGGACAGGGGCCGGGGCAAGGACAGGGCCAGGCGGGCCCGGCGCAGCACGGAGGTGGTGGCGTGGGCCCTGGGCACGGTGCTCCCGGGCAGCACGGCGACGACGCGGGGCAGGCACCCGACGGGGCGGACGGGCGGTCCGACGACGTGGACGACGGCATGTACGGCGCCCCGACGGTGGCCGGGCCGCTCGGCCCGCCGCCGGGGGCTCCGCGGCGGCCTCCGGGGCCGGGGGACCGGCCGTCGTCCCGGCCCTGGGGTGAAGGCCCTCCTCCCCCGCCCCCTCCCCCGCCTCCCGCGCCGCCGCGACGGCCCGGGGACGGGCGGTGAAGGGCGGTGAAGGGCTGCCGCGCCGCGGTAAGGGGCCCCCACCGTCACGTGCCCCGTGAGCGAACGCCGCCCCCGCGCCACGCGGCCCCGAACGGGAGGCTTGACGGCGGCCGGCGCCCGCGCATCCGCGCGCCCGGCCTCCGCCCGCTCGGTTCGGGGCGAAGAAGTCCCCGAACCCGTACCCGTCCCCTCCCCCGCCCCGCGTGTCCGCCAGGCGGACCTCGGGGGCGGGCGGCACCGGGTGCCGGATACGGTGGGAACACCATGAGCGCTTCGCAGACCTCTGACGTCCCCACGCTTCTCGTCAAGATCTTCGGCAAGGACCGGCCGGGCATCACGGCCGGTCTCTTCGACACTCTCGCCGCGTACTCCGTCGACGTCGTCGACATCGAGCAGGTCGTCACCCGTGGCCGGATCGTGCTGTGCGCGCTCGTGACCGAGCCGCCCAGTGGTCTGGAGGGCCATCTGCGGGCGACCGTCCACAGCTGGGCCGAGTCGCTGAAGCTGCAGGCGGAGATCATCTCCGGCATCGGCGACA
Source organism: Streptomyces sp. NPDC048392 (assembly GCF_043200575.1). Lineage (NCBI taxonomy): Bacteria > Bacillati > Actinomycetota > Actinomycetes > Kitasatosporales > Streptomycetaceae > Streptomyces > Streptomyces sp. NPDC048392. Next base: position 74,519 of record NZ_JBICYB010000026.1, on the reverse strand, counting down.
ACCGGCCGCGCGGTCTCGGCCGCTCCCTGGTCACGGTGCTCGGGCACCCGCTCACCTCGGAGGCGACCGCCGCCATAGCGGCCCGGATCACCGAGTCCGGGAGCAACATCGACCGTATTTTCCGGCTGGCCAAGTACCCGGTGACCGCCGTCGAGTTCGCGGTGTCCGGCGTGGAGACCGAACCGTTGCGCACGACGCTGGCCACCGAGGCCGCGGCGCTCGGCGTGGACATCGCGGTCGTCGCGGCAGGGCTGCACCGGCGGGCTCAGCGCCTGGTCGTGATGGACGTGGACTCCACACTGATCCAGGACGAGGTCATCGAGCTGTTCGCCGCGCACGCCGGCTGCGAGGACAAGGTCGCCGAGGTGACGGCGGCCGCGATGCGCGGGGAGCTGGACTTCGAGCAGTCGCTGCACGCGCGCGTGGCGCTGCTGGCGGGGCTGGACGCCTCGGTGGTGGAGAAGGTGCGCGCCGAGGTGCGGCTGACGCCGGGGGCCCGCACGCTGATCCGCACCCTGAAGCGGCTCGGCTACCAGGTGGGCGTCGTCTCCGGCGGCTTCACCCAGGTCACCGACGACCTGAAGGAGCGGCTGGGGCTGGACTTCGCCCAGGCCAACACGCTGGAGATCGTCGACGGCAGGCTGACCGGACGGGTCACCGGGGAGATCGTGGACCGGGCGGGCAAGGCCCGGCTGCTGCGCCGGTTCGCCACGGAGGCGGGCGTACCGCTGTCGCAGACCGTGGCGATCGGTGACGGCGCCAACGACCTGGACATGCTGAACGCGGCCGGGCTCGGGGTCGCCTTCAACGCCAAGCCGGTGGTGCGCGAGGCCGCGCACACCGCGGTGAACGTGCCCTTCCTGGACACGGTGCTCTATCTGCTGGGCATCACCCGCGAGGAGGTCGAGGCCGCGGACACGCTGGACGAGGGTCCCGGTGAGGGCCTCGGTGATGAGGGCCTCGGGCTGCCCCTCGGCCGCCCCTGACCCGGCGGGCGAGCAGCAGGGGCTTGGCGGGCGAACGGGCGGGGCAGGGGCCCGGCGGACGCACCGGAGGACGAGCAGGCCGACGCACGACCCGGCGAAGGTCCGGGCCGTCGTGCGGGTGCCGGGCTCTGTCGCCTGGGGCGGATCAGTCGGTCGGCGCCCAGTAGTCGACCAGGGAGGCCCTGCCCGGCTCCACGTCCTTCCAGGAGCCCGCGAAGGTCAGGACGGCGAAGGCGGCGGTCGGAAAGCCCCGGTTGCCCATCCGCTCGCGCACCTCGGGCTCGGCGGAGCCGGTCAGAATCTCGGTCAGTGCCTCCATGCCCGGGTTGTGGCCGATCACCACCAGGTTCCGCAGGTCGTCGGGGGTCTCGTTGAGCACGGCGATCAGCTCCCCGGGCGAGGCATCGTAGATCCGCTCCTCGTAGACGGTTTTCGGCCGGTGCGGGAACTCGTGGACGGCGAGCTTCCAGGTTTCCCGGGTCCGGGTCGAGGTGGAACACAGAGCCTGGTCGATGGGCACGCCGGTGTCCGCCAGCCGACGTCCGGCCTCTGCGGCGTCCTTGCGGCCCCGGTCGGCGAGCGGCCGCTCATGGTCGGTCACCTGTGGCCAGTCGGCTTTCGCATGCCGGAAGAGAACAATCCTGCGTGGTTCTGCGACGCTCATGGCATCCAGCTTCGCATGAAACAGGCCACGGGGCTCTGGGAGTTGACATGCGGATTCACCGTCGGACGGGCATCGGAGGCTCTGTTCCGGGGTCAGCGCGCGGTCAGCTGCTCCAGCCGCTCCAGAAGATGGGCGAGCGCGGGCTGCTCCGCGGCCGCGTGGGCGTCGGCGGGATCGAGTATCAGCAGGAGCAGCGCGACGAAGGCGAGCACGGGCAGGGCGAGGGCCCACCAGGGCAGCCGGATGTCGACGGCGCCCCGGGTCGCCCGGGGAGGCCGCGTGTGGGTAGTGGCCGACATGAGTGCCTCCGCTGGTCCTCGGACGTCCCTGGTCCGTGCTCCGCTGCCCGCGTGTCGCGGGCGCATCTCGAAGCTACGGAATCCGCGGGACCCGCCCCATCCGGAGGTCCACCCACTTGACCCTGACCCTCGCCCCCTAGGGGATGGGGGGTTAACCCCACCGTCCGGACGACGGGTGCGGGGTCACGGCGAGGCGATCGTCGCGATGACGCCGATGATCACGAAGATCAGGAGGAAGGCACCGAAGACGATCAGCATCTTCTTCTGGCCGTGCTGGGGATTAGGGTCGAGGACTGGCATACGGCAAGTCTCGCATCCGTCGCCCGGGCCGGGTCCGGCGGACCGCCGACCGGGAGGGCGGCTCTCTCGCCGGCGCACCACCGGCCGGAACGGCGGCCCTCTCGTCGGCGGGCCACCGACCGGGGCACCGGACCGCCTCGCCAGCAGGCCGCCGACCAGGGCAGCGACCACCTCGCCAGCAGGCCGCCGACCAGGGCAGCGACCACCTCGCCAGCAGGCCGCCGACCAGGGCAGCGGCCACCTCGCCAGCAGGCCGCCGACCAGGGCAGCGGCCACCTCGCCAGCAGGCCACCGACCAGGGCAGCGACCGCCTCGCCAGCAGGCCGCCGACCGGGGCACCGGACCGCCTCGTCAGCGGGCCGCCGCCTCGTCCTCCACCGTGCGGTCGCGCCCCGCCATGACGCCCACCACGATCTGCGGCACCATCAGCGCGCTCATCAGTGCGATCGGCAGGCCCCAGCCGCCGCTGTGCTGGTAGAGCACGCCCACCAGCAGCGGGCCGGGGATGGAGATCAGGTAACCGGTGCTCTGCGCGAAGGCGGACAGCTGGGCGACGCCCGCCCCCGTCCTCGCCCGCATCCCGACCATGGTCAGTGCGAGCGGGAAGGCGCAGTTGGAGACACCGAGCAGCAGGGCCCAGGCCCAGGCACCGCCGACCGGGGCGAAGTACAGGCCGGCGTATCCGGCGAGGCCGCACAGGCCCAGGACCAGCACGATCGGGCCCTGGTGGGGCAGGCGGGTCGCCACGCGCGGGATGACGAAGGCGAGCGGCACGCCCATCACCATGATCACGGCGAGCAGCAGCCCGGCGGTGCCGGCGGACACCCCCGAGTCGCGGAAGATCTGGGCCATCCACCCCATCGTGATGTAGGCGGCGGTGGCCTGGAGGCCGAAGAAGACGGCGAGCGCCCAGGCCGTACGGCTGCGGGTGATCCGCAGTGGGGGCTGTTCGGCGGACTGCTCGGGCTGCGGTCGAGGCGACGGCGTGGACGGCGCCTTGCGGTCCCGCACGAAGGGGATCCACGACACGATGGCCACCGCCGGCAACACGGCCCACACGGTGAGGCCCGACTGCCAGTGACCGCCCAGCGCGTTCGTCACGGGCACGGTCGCCGCTGCGGCGGTGGAGGTGCCGAAGGCGAGGGCCATCGAGTACAGGCCGGTCATGGAACCGACCCGGTCGGGGAAGTAGCGCTTGACGATGACCGGCATCAGGACGTTGCTGACCGCGATGCCCATCAGCGCGAGTGCGGTGGCGGCCAGGAAGCCCGCCGTGCCGCCGGCGTACGGGCGTACCAGCAGGCCGGCCGTGATGGCGGCCATGCCGGCGCAGACCACCGCGCCGGGCCCGAAGCGGCGGGCCAGCCGGGGGGCGGTGACGCCGAAGACGGCGAAGCAGAGCGGGGGCACGGAGGTGAGCAGTCCGGCGACGCTGCCGCTCATGCCGAGCCCGTCGCGGACCTCTTCCAGGAGCGCGCCCAGGCTGGTGATGGCGGGGCGCAGGTTGAGCGCGGCCAGGACGATGCCGAGGACGAGCAGCCGTGTGGTCCACGCCGTCCACGCGCGCGTGGAGGGCGCCTCGCCGGGTGCCTCGCGCCCACCGCGCTCCGTACGCGTCTCCGTACGTGTCTCCGTACGTGTCTCCGTACGTGTCTCCGTACGGGTTTCGTCACCAGCCATGAGACCCATCATAGAATCATGGGATGATTGATGGTCCACTCGCGTGCGAAGGTGAGCCATGCCCCTGAGTCATCCGCGTCGTTCGGCGCTGTCCGAGCAGGTCATCGCGGCGCTGCGCCAGCAGATCGCCTCGGGTGAGTGGCCGGTCGGCTCCCGCATCCCGACCGAGCCCGAGCTGGTCGAGCAGCTCGGTGTCGCCCGGAACACGGTCCGCGAGGCGGTTCGCGCGCTGGCGCACAACGGTCTGCTGGACATCCGCCAGGGCTCGGGCACGTACGTCGCGGCGACGAGCGAGCTGGCGGGCGTGATGCAGCGCCGCTTCGCCGACGCCGACCCCCGGCACATCGCCGAGCTGCGTTCCACGCTGGAGTCGGCCGCGGCCCGGCTCGCCGCCGAGCGGCGTACGGAGAGGGACCTCAAGCAGCTCGACGCGCTGCTGGTGCGCCGCGAGGAGGCCTGGGAGTCGGGTGACGCGGAGGCGTTCGTGACGGCGGACACGACCTTCCACCTGGCCGTCGTGGCCGCCTCGCACAACGACGTGATGACGGCGATGTACGCGGATCTGGGCGAGGTGTTGCGGGACTGGCTGCGCGGGGACGTGGGCAGCGAGCTGACGCCCGAGACGCGCATGGACCACACCCGGCTGGTCGACGCGATCCGCGCGGGGGACGTCGGCACGGCGGGTACGGAGGCGGCGGGTTACCCGTTCCTGTGCCGTCCCGGCCGGTTCAGTCCGCCCTCCGGTGGCTGACCCACGCCGACCCGACGTCCTTCCAGCACCGCCCCTCCAGACGTACGGTCTGCGCGGGCCAGGCCTCGGCCGCCGGTCCGTCGCTGTCGAGGTCCCACCAGCGGGCGCACTCGATGTGCAGGCGCACGTGATCGGTCTCCGGGTACGGGTTGTGGCAGTACGCGGTCACGTCGGAGTCCTCGACCCGGACCCTGCACTCGGCGCCGAAGGGCTGGAGCGACGCGGTGTCCCCGGCGGGCACGCGCGCGTGGGACCTCGCTTCGTACGGCAGGACCAGCACGCAGGCGAGGGCGAGGGTCGCTGAGGCCAGGCGGGCGAGTGGACGCACAACGGGACCTCCTCGGCCGTACTGGGGAGGAAAAGCGTGCACGAGGCACGCACCTCAGCCTGCGCCGCCGTACGCCGCGCCGCCCGGCCGGCTGAGCCGAACGGGTGACACGTCGCGGGCCCGCACCCCGAGCGGGATGCGGGCCCCGTGAGGCGGTCGGTCAGGCGCCGACGGCGTGCAGTCCGCCGTCGACGTGGACGATCTCGCCCGTGGTCTTCGGGAACCAGTCGCTGAGCAGCGCTACGACACCGCGGCCGGCCGGCTCCGGGTCCTTCAGGTCCCACTCGAGCGGGGCGCGGTTGTCCCAGACGGAGGCCAGCTCGGCGAAGCCCGGGATGGACTTGGCGGCCATGGAGCCGATCGGACCGGCCGAGACCAGGTTGCAGCGGATGTTCTGCTTGCCCAGGTCACGGGCCATGTAGCGGCTGGTGGCCTCCAGCGCGGCCTTGGCCGGGCCCATCCAGTCGTACTGCGGCCAGGCGTACTGCGCGTCGAAGGTGAGGCCGACGACCGAGCCGCCGTTCTGCATCAGCGGCAGGCAGGCCATGGTGAGCGACTTCAGGGAGTACGCCGAGACGTGCATGGCGGTGGCGACCGACTCGAACGGCGTGTTCAGGAAGTTGCCGCCGAGGGCGTCCTGCGGGGCGAAGCCGATGGAGTGCACGACGCCGTCGAGGCCGCCCAGCTCCTCACCGACGATGTCGGCCAGGCGGCCGAGGTGCTCGTCGTTGGTGACGTCCAGCTCGATGACCTTGGTGGGCTTGGGCAGCTTCCTGGCGATGCGCTCGGTCAGGGTGGGCCGCGGGAAGGCCGTCAGGATGATCTCGGCGCCCTGCTCCTGGGCCAGCTTGGCGGTGTGGAAGGCGATGGAGGACTCCATCAGCACACCGGTGATCAGGACGCGCTTGCCCTCGAGAATTCCGCTCATGGTGTTCAGTGACCCATTCCCAGTCCGCCGTCAACGGGAATGACGGCTCCAGTGATGTACGAGGCGTCGTCCGAGGCGAGGAACCGCACCGTCGCGGCGATCTCCTCCGGCCGCGCGTACCGTCCCAGCGGCACCTGCGACACGATGTTCGCCCGCTGCTCGTCGGTGAGCACCTTGGTCATGTCGGTGTCGACGAAACCGGGCGCGACGACGTTGAAAGTGATGTTGCGCGACCCCAGCTCACGGGCGAGGGAGCGCGCGAAGCCGACCAGACCGGCCTTGGAGGCGGCGTAGTTCGCCTGGCCCGCGGACCCGAGGAGACCGACCACCGACGAGATGAGGACGACGCGGCCCTTCTTGGCGCGCAGCATGGCGCGGTTGGCGCGCTTGACGACGCGGAAGGTGCCGGTGAGGTTGGTCTCCACCACGGAGGTGAAGTCCTCCTCCGACATGCGCATCAGGAGCTGGTCCTTGGTGACGCCGGCGTTGGCGACCAGAACCTCCACGGGACCGTGGGCGTCCTCGATCTCCTTGTAGGCCTGCTCCACCTGCTCACTGTCGGTGATGTCGCACCTGACGGCCAGGAAGCCCTCCGGCGGCTCACCCGAGCGGTACGTGATCGCGACGTTGTCCCCGGCGTCGGCGAAGGCGCGGGCGATGGCGAGGCCGATGCCCCGGTTTCCTCCGGTGACGAGAACCGAGCGGCTCAACGGATCACCCTTTCCCTAGCGGTCGTACACCCGCCAGGGCACCCGTACGGCGGGCGGCGACGGCAGGCGGCTTCCTCGAAAACCTATCGGTCCCCCGCCTCGCTCAGAGACTCGGGCACCCACAGTGGCTTACGGGGCTGTCTGTCGGGTCCCCACAGAACCGGTGCCGCTTCAGCCTTCCGTGCCGGGCGCGTGGGCGAGCAGGCCTTCTGCCCGAGCGGTCTCCAGCATCCCGCGGTCGTAGGTCACCAGGGCCGTCAGGTCGTCCCGCAGCGAGAGTGCGCTGGCCACGTGGATCGCGTCCAGTGTCCGCAGCCGCCCGACGAGCAACGCCGCGCCGTCACGTACCTCTCGGGTGAGGAGGATCTCCGTGACCCGGGCATCCAGATCATCCATCGCCTTCGGAAAGTGCCCCACGAGATCGAGAGTCCGTACGGTCTCGACGAAACCGAGCGTGCTGGTGGCGAGCGGCTCCGTGGCCCGCTGCTGCAAGGGCGAAGCGGACCAGGGGGAGGCCGTCGTCCAGGGTGCGCTGCCACTTGGGCAGCAGGAAGTCGATGGTCAGTGCCTCTTCCCGGGTGGGCGGGCACACGTCGTCGCCCTCGCCGAACTGGGCGAGCCAGGCGTTCACGTCTCCCCAGCGCCACACCGGCGAGCGTCCGGCGATCCCCTCGGAGTCCGGGAAGGGCCGCTTGTCCTGCCGTCGCTCACCGCTCACCCACTGCTGGACGTTCTGCCGCGACCGCTCGACGCGCTCGGCGATGTCCGAGACGCCGACGAGATCGGGACCGACCCGCACCAGTCTCAGATCGGGCAGGGAGCTGCGCAGCCGTACGACGATGCGGTGGGCCGCGTCGATCGCGTTGACCCCGCTCTCGGAGACGTCCAGGAAGTGCCGGCCCCGGTGTCGGGTCAGCACTCCGTCGAACGTGTCGTGGATGATCTCGACAACCTTGTCGTCGTCGATCCCGATCCCGTCCACCACGAAGTTGAACTCATACTTCATGACGCCCCCAGCCCCCCATGCGTATGCCGGTCTGCGTTTCCCGGTATCTGCTTCCGTGCCTCTCACTCCAGGGAACGCCCCCTGGCGCAAGCTTCGCCGACCTCGACGGCGCTGTCACTTGACAACGCCCCCTCGGAGAGCCACGCGCGGGTCGTCCGGAGGCAGCGGGCACCACTTCGCCTTGCGGGCCATTCGACGGGCTTCCTGACCGGGGTTCTTCGGAGTGCCGCCAACGCGGATCACCGTGCAGTGGTCCGGGCACGGGCAGTACAGCGTGCCCCAGTGCGCCTCCGACGCCAGCCTCCGCCCGTCGTCGACGAGTCGCTTGAGAACCGCCCGGACCTCCTTGCTCGGATGGTCCGCCGCAGCGACCTCACGTCCGACCACGCACGCCGCCACAAGCCGTCACCCGTCGCAGAGTTGACCGTCGACTCGAGCGGAGCGACAACCCCACCCGCCTCCACTGACACTGGCCGAAACCACAACTCGGGTGACGGGGAGGGACGTTGCGGAAGATGACCGTCAACTACGGTCGAACGGGACGCGGCGCGTCCGGAGCGCCGACCGCGCACTCGGCCCACACCGTCTTGCCCGGTCCGGACCGCCCCGCCACACCCCAGCGGTCGGCGACGGCCTCCACGAGCAGCAGCCCCCTCCCGCCGTCGGTGTCCGTAGAGGGCTGCGCCGCCGACGCGACGGGCTCCGGACGACCCGGATGGGTGTCGGACACCTCGACGCGGACAAGTCCTCGGGACCGGTCGTACGTGAGCCGCAGCTCGAAGTCGCGTCCGGGGACGTGGCCGTGCAGAACCGAGTTGGCGACGAGTTCGGCCACCACGAGGGTGACGGCGTCGGAGGCCGGGCTGCCGTAGGGCAGGTGCCACAGGTCGAGCCGGTGGGTGGCGAGTCTGCGGGCGAGGCGCGCGCCCCGGCGGGTGGCGGAGAACCGCTGAGCGAACACACTTACGGTTACGGCCTCTTGGGTCCACGGTGCTGGCATGCGCTCAGCGTTCCGGGCCGTTCCCGGCCGCCAACAGGGACGACACCCATACAGGCGTGGCTGTATCAGTGCACACTCTGGACTGGGTGGGTAACTCCCCGTGACCCTGGACGGACGAGGCAGGGTTGTGCGGGGCATGGACCGCGGCGGACACGGGAGGCGGGCGGCGATGAGGGCGGACAGCGGCGGAGGCGGCGGCACGAACGGCACGGAGGCCGAACTCTCCGACAGCCTCAAGACCTTCGGCGCGGTCCTCAAGGCCCTGCGCGAGGAATCCGGGCTGACCCAGGAGGAGTTCGCCCTGCGGGTGCGGTACTCGGCAGCGTACGTCGCCAAGATCGAGCAGGGGAAGCGGTTCCCGCCGGCCGATCTGCCCGCGCGGGCGGAGGAGGTGCTGGGGGCGGTCGCGGTCAAGGTCCTCACGGCGGCGGCCAAGAGTCTGACGCGGAGGGCGGGGCTGGCGTCGTGGTTCCGGCAGTGGGCGGGCGTCGAGGAGGAGGCGATCTCCCTGTACGCGTACGAGTGCCGGGCGGTCCCCGGGCTGTTGCAGCCGGAGGGGTACGCGCGGGCGGTGTTTGAGCGCAATCTGCCGCCGCTCTCGCAGGAGCAGATCGAACGGCAGGTGTGCGCAAGGCTGGAGAGGCAGGAGCTTCTGGCATCGCGGCCGAACACTGCCTTCAGCTTCGTCGTCGAGCAAGGCATTCTGGAGCGGTGCGTTGGGGGAACCATCGTCGCCAACGAAGTCATCGACCACCTTCTCCTCGTTGGGCAACGGCACAACGTGGAGATCCAAGTCATGCCGCTTCGACAAGAGGAGCACTGTGGCGTCGAAGGACAGATGTACCTTGCTGAGACGCCAACTCACCAGTGGATCGGCTACACCGAGGGGCAGCGATCCAGCAACCTGCTCACTGCTCCGAACGACCTGAGTGTCCTCCTCCAACGCTATGGCAAACTGCGTGCCCAGGCCCTGGACTGCCGGGCTACCGTGAGCCTGTTGGAACAGATGCGAGGAGCACTATGAGCACCACTGATGAGCTGCGCTGGTTCAAGAGCAGCTACAGCGGGGGCGAGGGTGACAACTGCGTCGAGGTCGCCGTGCGCCCCGAGGCGGTCCACATCCGCGATTCCAAGGACAAGAGCATTCGGCCTCTCGCCGTCACGCCGGCCACCTGGGCGGCGTTCGCGGCTCTCGCGGCCGAAGCGTCTGTGGACAGCTGAGTTCTCGTCGTACGCGACGGCATCGGGTGGGTACGGGAGTCGTTGTCCCCGTACCCACCCGATGCCGTGTACCCACCCGATGCCGTCGCGTCTGTTCCACGCCTGCTCGTCCCCGCCGAACAGGCCTGCGCCCAGCTGATCGGGCTCGGACTCGGTGAGGTGGCGGCGGCCGGGCGGCTCGAAGCTGACGTGGACGGTGTCTGTCGCCCTTGGACCGGAACCGGTGCGGCCGGAAGCGAACAGGTGCCTCTCCGGCCGACGGGGTCTTTCGGGTGTCCCGTGGTTTCCCTCCGCAGGCATCACCCTTTTCCAGTGAGCCCAAGGAGTGGGACATGGTTCACTGCCTCCGATGGTCACCACAGGCAAGCGCCCGAAGGGATCTCCCCCGTGCCTCACAGCATCGACGAAGCCTTCACGGCACTCCCCCTACGCGCCCTCGCCGACGCGGCCCTCGCCCGCGCGCGTGCCCTCGGGGCGGAGCACGCCGACTTCCGCCTGGAGCGGGTGCGCAACGCGTCCTGGCGGCTGCGGGACGCGAAGCCCGCGGGGTCGTCGGACACCACCGACCTCGGGTACGCGGTGCGGGTGGTGCACGGCGGTACCTGGGGTTTCGCGTCCGGCGTCGACCTGACCCCGGACGCCGCGGCCAAGGTCGCCTCGCAGGCGGTGGCGATGGCGAAACTGTCCGCGCAGGTGATCCGGACGGCCGGGTCGGACGAGCGGGTGGAGCTGGCCGGCGAGCCCGTGCACGCCGACCGGACGTGGGTGTCGTCGTACGAGATCGATCCCTTCACCGTGCCCGACGCGGAGAAGGCGGCCCTCCTCGCCGACTGGAGCGCGCGGCTGCTGGCGGCCGACGGGGTCGATCACGTGGACGCCTCGCTGCTCACCGTGCACGAGAACAAGTTCTACGCCGACACCGCCGGGACGGTGACCACACAGCAGCGGGTCCGGCTGCACCCGGTGCTCACCGCGGTGTCGGTGGACGACTCCAGCGGCGAGTTCGACTCCATGCGCACCCTTGCGCCGCCGGCCGGGCGCGGGTGGGAGTACCTGACCGGGACCGGCTGGGACTGGGAGACGGAGCTGGCCGAGATTCCGGAGCTACTGGCCGAGAAGATGCGGGCGCCGAGCGTGGAGGCGGGGCTGTACGACCTGGTCGTCGACCCGTCGAACCTGTGGCTGACCATCCACGAGTCCGTCGGGCACGCCACCGAGCTGGACCGCGCCCTCGGCTACGAGGCCGCCTATGCCGGGACCTCCTTCGCCACCTTCGACCGGCTCGGCAAGCTGCGCTACGGCTCCGAGCTGATGAACGTCACCGGCGACCGCACCGCCGAGCACGGGCTGGCGACCATCGGGTACGACGACGAGGGCGTCGAGGGCCAGTCCTGGGACCTGGTGAAGGACGGCACGCTGGTCGGCTATCAGCTGGACCGGCGGATCGCGAGGCTCACCGGGTTCGAGCGGTCCAACGGATGCGCCTACGCCGACTCCCCCGCCCATGTGCCCGTGCAGCGCATGGCCAACGTGTCGCTGCGGCCGGACCCCGGCGGGCTGTCGACCGAGGACCTGATCGGCGGCGTGGACCGCGGGATCTACGTCGTCGGGGACCGCTCCTGGTCCATCGACATGCAGCGCTACAACTTCCAGTTCACCGGTCAGCGCTTCTTCCGGATCGAGAACGGGCGGCTCGCGGGGCAGCTGCGGGACGTGGCCTACCAGGCGACGACCACCGACTTCTGGGGGTCCATGGCGGCCGTCGGCGGCCCGCAGACGTACGTCCTGGGCGGCGCCTTCAACTGCGGCAAGGCCCAGCCCGGCCAGGTCGCGGCCGTCTCGCACGGCTGCCCGTCCGCCCTCTTCAAGGGAGTCAACATCCTCAACACCACCCAGGAGGCGGGCCGATGAGCGCCGGTACCAACAAGCCGCACGAGGTCGTCGAGCGGGCGCTGGAGCTGTCCCGGGCGGACGGGTGCGTCGTCATCGCCGACGAGGAGTCCACCGCCAACCTGCGCTGGGCGGGCAACGCGCTCACCACCAACGGCGTCACGCGCGGGCGCACGCTCACCGTCGTCGCCACCGTCGACGGGCGGCAGGGCACGGCGTCCGGGGTCGTGTCCCGCTCGGCCGTGACCGTGGACGAGCTGGAGCCCCTGGTGCGGGCCGCCGAGGCCGCCGCGCGGGGTGCCGGACCGGCCGAGGACGCGCAACCGCTGGTCACGGGCGTGCCGGCCTCGCCCGACTTCACCGACGCGCCCGCCGAGACCTCGTCGGCCGTGTACGCCGACTTCGCGCCGGCCCTCGGGGAGGCGTTCGCCCGCGCGCGGGCGGGCGGGCGGGAGCTGTACGGCTTCGCCAACCACGAGCTGACGTCGACGTACCTGGGCACGTCCACGGGACTGCGGCTGCGGCACGACCAGCCCAACGGGACGTTGGAGCTCAACGCCAAGTCGCCGGACCGGACCCGGTCTGCGTGGGCGGGGCGGGCCACGCGGGACTTCAAGGACGTCGACCCGGCGGCCCTCGACGCCGAGCTGGCCGTACGGCTGGGCTGGGCCGAGCGGCGGGTGGAGCTGCCCGCGGGCCGGTACGAGACGCTGCTGCCGCCGACCGCGGTGGCGGACCTGCTGATCTACCAGTACTGGTCGGCCTCCGGGCGGGACGCGGTCGAGGGGCGCACGGTGTTCTCCAAGCCGGGCGGCGGCACCCGGGTCGGCGAGCGGCTGGGCGAGCTGCCGCTGACCCTGCGCAGTGATCCGCACGAGCCGGGTCTGGAGAGCGCGCCCTTCGTGGTCGCGCACTCCTCGGGCGGTGACCAGTCGGTGTTCGACAACGGGCTGCCGGTGGCGGCGACGGACTGGATCCGCGCGGGCGGGCTGCACCGGCTGACGACCACCCGGCACAGCGCCGCACTGACCGGTCTTCCGGTGGCCCCGGCGATCGGCAACCTGGTCCTGGACGGCGGCGGCGACCGCTCCCTGGACGAGATGGTCGCGGGCACCGAGCGCGGGCTGCTGCTGACCTGCCTCTGGTACATCCGCGAGGTCGACCCGGCGACGCTGCTGCTGACCGGGCTGACCCGGGACGGCGTCTATCTCGTCGAGCACGGCGAGGTCGTCGGCGAGGTGAACAACTTCCGGTTCAACGAGTCGCCGGTGGATCTGCTGGGCCGGGCCGCGGAGGCCGGGCGCACGGAGAAGACGCTGCCCAGGGAGTGGGGCGACTGGTTCACCAGGGCCGCGATGCCCGCGCTGAGAGTGCCGGACTTCAATATGAGCTCTGTCAGCCAGGGCGTATAACCTCGTACCTGATTACGAGACCACCCTAGGAGACAAGAGAACCGTGACGGACATCGTCGACGAGCTGAAGTGGCGCGGGCTGTTCGCCCAGTCCACCGACGAGGACGCTTTGCGCAAGGCGCTCGCGGACGGTCCCGTCACGTTCTATTGCGGTTTCGACCCGACCGCGCCGTCGCTGCACGTGGGGCATCTGGTGCAGGTGCTCACCGTGCGCCGGCTCCAGCAGGCCGGTCACCGGCCGCTGGCGCTGGTCGGCGGGGCCACGGGTCAGATCGGCGACCCGCGCCCGACCGCGGAGCGCACGCTGAACTCGCCGGAGACCGTCGCGGGCTGGGTCCAGCGGCTGCGCGGCCAGATCGAGCCGTTCCTGTCCTTCGAGGGCGAGAACGCCGCGGTGCTGGTCAACAACCTCGACTGGACCGAGAACCTGTCGGCGATCGAGTTCCTGCGGGACATCGGCAAGCACTTCCGGGTCAACAAGATGCTGACCAAGGACTCCGTCGCCCGGCGGCTGGAGTCCTCCGAGGGCATCAGCTACACGGAGTTCAGCTACCAGCTGCTCCAGGCGATGGACTTCCTCCAGCTCTACCGGCGCTACGGCTGCACGATGCAGCAGGGCGGCAGCGACCAGTGGGGCAACCTCACGGCCGGCCTCGACCTGCTGCACCGGCTGGAGCCGGACGCGTCCGTGCACGCCTACGCGACGCCGCTGATGACCAAGGCGGACGGCACCAAGTTCGGCAAGACCGAGGGCGGCGCCGTCTGGCTCGACCCGGAGATGACGACGCCGTACGCGTTCTACCAGTTCTGGCTGAACGTGGACGACCGGGACATCTCGACTTACCTGCGCATCCTGTCGTTCCGCTCCCGTGAGGAGCTTGAGGAGCTGGAGCGGCAGACCGAGGAGCGTCCGCAGGCACGGGCAGCGCAGCGTGCGCTGGCCGAGGAGCTGACGACGCTGGTACACGGCGCCGGTCAGACGGCCGCCGTGATCGCCGCGTCCAGGGCCCTCTTCGGCCAGGGCGACCTGGCCGAGCTGGACGAGCGGACGCTGGCCGCGGCCCTCTCCGAGCTGCCGCGCGTCGAGGTCGCCGAGCCGGGCCCGGTCGTCGACCTGTTCGCCGAGGTCGGTCTGGTGGCCAGCAAGTCCGCCGCCCGCCGCACGGTGAAGGAGGGCGGCGCCTACGTGAACAACGTCAAGGTCACCGGCGAGGACGCCGTCCCCGCCAAGGAGGACCTGCTGCACGGGCGCTGGCTGGTGCTGCGCCGCGGCAAGAAGAACCTGGCCGCGGTGGAGGTCACCGGCGCCTGAGCGGACGCGCGCGAGGGGCGGCCCCCGGTGCCGCACGGCTGCCGGGGCCCGCCCCTTCGCCGTACGGGAGGCCGGCCCCTTCGCCGTACGGGGTTGGTCCTGGGCCGTCAGGCCCGTTCGCGCCGCCGGTTGCCGCGTACCGACATGTAGGCCGCGTCGCCGAGGCCGACGACGATGATCGCCGCCACCAGCTGGAACAGGTGCCGCCACCAGTCGATGCCCGACGTCGCCTCGACGCCGGCCGCGCGGGCGATCGCGTTGCCGGCGATCGCTCCGATCATGCCGCAGATGGTGGTCAGCCACAGCGGCAGGTGCTGCTTGCCGGGGATGATCGCCTTGGCGATCAGACCGAGCACGAATCCCACGATGATCGCCCACAACCAGCCCATGGCTGCCTCCTCGTCCGGCTCTACGCGAACAGTGCCGCCAGTCTTCGGCCGTACCGCGGACGGCGCACGCCGGATACCGCCGAACGGCGGACGGCGCCTACGCGGCGCGGCGCACGCCGGGCGGACGGAACGGGGTGCCCCGCCCTCGTGAGCGGGGCGCGTGCGGCGTAATCTGGGGAGTTGTCCGGGACCGCAGACCCCGAGGGGCCGCGGACCGAAGCGGGGCGGGGAGTCCGATACGGGCGGATGGTGGAACGAGATGCGGAAGCAGAGTGCCGGCGGCAGCGCCGAGGTGTTCCGGATCACCGGGGCCCGGACGGGCCTCCAGGAGGACGTGCGCGGGCGGCAGCGCCGGTACGTCATCTCCATGTCGATCCGTACGGTGTCGGTGATCCTCGCGGTCTGCCTGTGGAACGTGGAACGGCACGTCGCGATCGTGGCCCTGATCCTCGGGGCGGCCCTGCCGTACATCGCGGTAGTGATCGCCAACGCCGGGCGTGAGAACGCGCCATCCTTGCCGACGACGTTCGTGACGGCGCCCACCCGGACGATGATCATGCCGCCGCGGGCCGAGGACGGGGCCGCGGAACCCGTCCCGGGGGGCACCGCGGCGGATCCGGGACCGGGCGCGGCCGGTGAGCCGCACACCCGGCCGTGACCGCCGGGTGAGACCGTCGGCCGGGACCGGGGGCCCCTCGGGACGGGCGTCGATTCCGCGCCAGGCCGAAGAAATGCTCAGATGAATCGTGTGGTTCCGGTGCCGGGCCATGGGTGGCCCGTGACATACTTCGTACGCGCTCCGCATCCCCCGTCGGAGCGACGGACCGACGCCGGGCAGCTCCCCCCGTGGCTGCTCGGCGTCGCCTTGTGTGTGGCCCTCGTACGTGGATCTGTGAGACGCATCTGTGAGTGACGAGACCGCCCCGACCTGCTCCGCCAAGGGCTGCCGCTCGGCCGCCGTGTGGGTGCTGGCGTGGAACAACCCGAAGGTCCACACGCCGGAGCGGCGCAAGACCTGGATCGCGTGCGACGAGCACCGGGAACATCTGTCCCAGTTCCTCGGAGCGCGGGGCTTCCTCAAGGACGTGGTCCCGCTCGCCGAGTGGGAAGCCCCGGACGACCCAGGCAGGCCCTAACCCCCGATCGCCGACATCGGCCGGTCGGGCTGGACGAACGTCGGGTCGTCCAGGCCCGCGCCCGCCTTCTTGCCCCACATGGCCAGCCGCCAGACGCGGGCTAACTCCTCGTCGGGGGCGTCGGAGCGCAGAGCCGCGCGCAGGTCGGTCTCCTCGGTGGCGAACAGGCAGGTGCGCACCTGGCCGTCGGCGGTCAGGCGGGTGCGGTCGCAGGCCGAGCAGAACGGACGGGTGACGGAGGCGATGACGCCGACGCGGTGCGGGCCGCCGTCCACGAGCCAGCGCTCGGCGGGTGCCGAGCCGCGCTCCCCTGAGCCCTCGGCGGTCAGCTCGAACCGGGTGCGCAGGGAGGTCAGGATGTCACCGGCGGTGACCATGCCCTCGCGCTTCCAGCCGTGCTGGGCGTCCAGGGGCATCTGCTCGATGAACCGCAGCTCGTAGTCGTGCTCGACGGCCCAGTCGAGCAGGTCGGGCGCCTCGTCGTCGTTGAGCCCCGGCATCAGGACGCTGTTGACCTTGACCGGGGTGAGCCCGGCCTCGCGGGCGGCCTCCAGGCCCTCCAGGACGTCCTTGTGGCGGTCCCTGCGGGTGAGGGTCTTGAAGACGTCCGGGCGGAGGGTGTCCAGCGAGACGTTGACCCGGTCCAGGCCCGCCGCCTTCAGGGCCGTCGCCGTGCGCCTGAGGCCGATGCCGTTGGTGGTGAGGGACATCTGCGGGCGCGGGGCGAGGGCGGCGACGCGCTCGACGATGCCGACCAGGCCGGGGCGCAGCAGCGGTTCCCCGCCGGTGAAGCGGACCTCCTCGATGCCGAGGTGGGTGACCGCGATGTCGATGAGGCGGACGATCTCGTCGTCCGTGAGCAGGTCGGGCTTGGCCAGCCACTGCAGGCCCTCTTCGGGCATGCAGTAGGTGCAGCGCAGGTTGCAGCGGTCGGTGAGCGAGACCCTCAGGTCAGTGGCCACTCGGCCGTAGGTGTCGATGAGCACGTGGGCCCCCTCCCTCGACGCGGATCGGCGGAGCGCTTCTCTCCTCCGACACGTCGAGCCTACGTGACCGGTCCGACATCGACAGCCTCCCGATCCCACGACGGCCGGCGCGGCCGCGTCGTAGGGAGCTACGAGCGGCCGCGCCGGCCGGTGGCCTCAGTGCGCGCCGGTGCCGGTCAGGGACCGGACCTCCAGCTCCGCGTACTTGGCCTCGTCGGGCTTCTCCTTCGACACGACGGTGCCGAGCCAGCCCATCAGGAAACCGAACGGGATGGAGATGATGCCCGGGTTCTTCAGCGGGAACCAGGCGAAGTCGACGTCCGGGAACATCGCCTTCGGGTCGCCGGAGACCACGGGTGAGAACAGCACCAGGCCGACGGCGACGATCAGGCCGCCGTAGATCGACCACAGGGCGCCCTGGGTGGTGAACCGCTTCCAGAACAGGCTGTAGAGGATCGTCGGCAGGTTGGCGGACGCGGCGACCGCGAAGGCCAGGGCCACCAGGCCCGCCACGTTCAGGTCGCGGGCGAGGGCGCCGAGGGCGATGGAGACGATGCCGATGAAGACGGTCGCCCAGCGCGCCGCCCTCATCTCCTCCTTCTCGGTGGCCTGCCCCTTGCGGATGACGTTGGCGTAGATGTCGTGCGCGAAGGACGAGGACGAGGCGAGGGTGAGGCCGGCGACCACGGCGAGGATGGTCGCGAAGGCCACCGCCGAGATCGTGGCGAGCAGGATCGCGCCCCAGGCCGAGTCGACGCCGCCGACGTGCAGCGCGAGCAGCGGCGCGGCCGTGTTGCCGGACGGGTTGGACGCGATGATCTCGTCCTTCCCGATGAGCGCGGCGGCACCGAAGCCGAGGGCGATGGTCATCAGGTAGAAGGCGCCGATGATGCCGATCGCCCAGTTCACGGACTTACGGGCGGCCTTGGCGTTGGGCACCGTGTAGAAGCGGATCAGGATGTGCGGCAGGCCGGCGGTGCCGAGCACCAGGGCGATGCCCAGGGAGATGAAGTCGAGCTTGGTGGTGCCGCTCACGCCGTACTGGAGACCGGGCTCCAGGAAGGCGGCGCCCGCACCGCTGTTGTCGGCGGCCTTGCCGAGCAGGTCGGAGATGTTGAAGTCGAACTTCAGCAGCACCAGGAAGGTGATCAGGATGGTGCCGCCGATCAGCAGCACGGCCTTGACCATCTGGACCCAGGTGGTGCCCTTCATGCCGCCGATGGTGACGTAGACGATCATCAGGACGCCGACGAGGGC
This sequence comes from Streptomyces sp. NPDC048392, assembly GCF_043200575.1. Taxonomy (NCBI): domain Bacteria; kingdom Bacillati; phylum Actinomycetota; class Actinomycetes; order Kitasatosporales; family Streptomycetaceae; genus Streptomyces; species Streptomyces sp. NPDC048392. Next base: position 56,264 of record NZ_JBICYB010000026.1, on the reverse strand, counting down.
GACGATGAGCACCTTGCCCGCGTCGGAGGTGATGCCGAGCAGCAGCGAGACGAGGATGCCCGCGCCCGCCATCTGGGCCAGCAGGTAGAAGATCGAGACGACGATCGTGGAGGTGCCGGCGGCGGTGCGCACGGGGCGCTGGCGCATGCGGTACGCGAGAACGTCGCCCATGGTGTAGCGGCCGGAGTTCCTGAGCGGCTCGGCGACCAGGAGCAGGGCGACCAGCCAGGCGACCAGGAAGCCGATGGAGTACAGGAAGCCGTCGTAGCCGAAGAGGGCGATGGCGCCGGCGATGCCGAGGAAGGACGCGGCCGACATGTAGTCGCCGGAGACGGCGAGGCCGTTCTGGAAGGCGCTGAACTGGCGGCCGCCCGCGTAGAAGTCGGCGGCGTCCTTGGTCTGGCGGCCCGCCCAGACGGTGATGAACAGCGTCGCGACGACGAAGACCGAGAAGAGCGTGATGATGAGCGGCCGGTGCTCGCTCGCCTCGTTGGCGGCGAGTTCGGCGGCGAAGACGGTCTGTGCGGGGCTCATGCGCCGCCCTCCATCCGGGACTTGATGGCCTCGGCCTTGGGGTCGAGCTTCGCGGCGGCGTACCGCGAGTACCACCAGGCGATGAGGAACGTGGTGAGGAACTGGGCGATGCCGAAGACGAACGCGACGTTGATGTTGCCGAAGAGCTTGGTGCCCATGAAGCCGCCTGCGTAGTTCGACAGCAGCACGTACAGCAGGTACCAGGCCACGAAGGCGATCGTCAGCGGGAACGCGAAGGAGCGGAAGGCGCGGCGGAGTTCGGCGAACTCGGCGCTCTGCTGCACTTCGGAGAACTCCTCGGCGGAGGGGAGTCGGTGTTCCTCTTTCGAGGGGGGCGGTGCGTCGGTGGCCACGGAGTCTCCTCGTACGACGGACATGACGGCTGAACCTCGCTGTTCTCGCAGGGAACCGGTCGTGCTCGGGCTCCCTGCCCAACGACACGGCGCCCCGCGGGGACCGGTTCAACACCCGTGGCACTTTCCGAAGTCACCCTCGGCGGGTCATTGCTGGCCAGCGGCTTCGGGAGATAGCTTCACCCTGCACCACTACGTCATGTACCTGATGTACCTGTCCGGGCCGTACCCGTGTCCCGGGCAGGTGTCGTTTGCCGGATGATGTGGAGACCCCATGGATCATCTGCGTTCCCCGAGTGACCCGTGCTCCAGGCGCAGGCTCGCCCTCGCGGTGCCGGTCGCACCGGGCGTGACGGTGTCGGGCGCCCGCATGGGCGACGGCCCGCAGGCACCTCCGCAGGCACCTCTGCCTCACTGCCACGCACCGGCATCACGGGTTGCCCGAGTTTTCCCGATGGACTGGAGACACCACGCATGACAGCACCTCACCCGCGTCACCGCCGCGCCCTCGCGATCCCGGCCGGCCTGGCCGTGGCCGCGTCGCTGGCGTTCCTGCCGGGCACCCCGGCCGCCGCGGCCCCCGCGACGGCGGCCGCCCCCTCGGCGGCGGCGGACGCGACCTCGCTCAGCTACGTCGTCAACGTCTCCCACGGCCACCGCCCTTCGGCCACCGTGCGGCGGGCGATAGCCAAGGCGGGCGGCACGATCGTCACGTCGTACGACCGGATCGGCGTGATCGTCGTCCACTCCGCCAACCCCGACTTCGCCAGGACCGTCCGCAAGGTGCGCGGCGTCCAGTCGGCCGGTGCGACCCGCACGGCGCCGCTGCCCTCGGCCGCGACCACCGACACGGGCGCGCCGCGGGTGCTCGGCGGCAAGGAGCTCACCGCCGCGAAGGCCGAGGCCCAGGCCGCCGGGGGCCAGGACCCGCTGGAGCCGCTCCAGTGGGACCTGCCCGCCATCAAGGCGGACAAGGCGCACGAGAAGTCGCTGGGCAGCGAGAAGGTGACCGTCGCCGTCATCGACACCGGGGTCGACGACACCCACCCGGACATCGCCCCCAACTTCGACCGTGCGGCCTCCGTCAACTGCGTGGCGGGCAAGCCGGACACCACGGACGGCGCCTGGCGGCCGAGCGCGGCGGAGAGCCCGCACGGCACCCACGTGGCCGGGGAGATAGCCGCCGCCAAGAACGGCATCGGCATGACCGGCGTGGCGCCCGGGGTGAAGGTCGCCGGCATCAAGGTGGGCAACCCGGACGGCTTCTTCTACACCGAGGCCGTGGTGTGCGGCTTCATGTGGGCGGCCGAACACGGCGTCGACGTGACCAACAACAGCTATTACACCGACCCGTGGTACTTCAACTGCAAGGACGACCCGGACCAGAAGGCGCTCGTCGAGGCCGTCTCGCGGGCCTCGCGGTACGCGGAGAAGAAGGGCGCGGTCAACGTCGCCGCGGCCGGCAACGAGAACTACGACCTCTCCTCCGACGAGATCACCGACCCGTCCTCCCCGAACGACACCACGCCCGGTGACCGGGTGGTCGACCCGTCGGAGTGCCTGGACATCCCGACCCAGTTGCCGGGTGTCGTGACCGTCGCGGCGACCGGCGCGAAGGGCCTCAAGTCGTCCTTCTCCAACCACGGTCTGGGTGTCATCGACATCGCCGCGCCCGGCGGCGACTCGACGGCTTACCAGACGCCGGCACCGCCCGCCACCAGTGGCCTGATCCTGGGCACACTGCCCGGCGGCAAGTGGGGCTACATGGCCGGTACGTCGATGGCCTCGCCGCACGTCGCGGGCGTCGCCGCCCTCATCAAGTCGACGCACCCGCACGCCTCCCCGGCCATGGTCAAGGCCCTGCTGTACGCCGAGGCCGACGCCACGCCGTGCACCAAGCCGTACGACATCGACGGCGACGGCAAGGTCGACGCGGTGTGCGAGGGCTCGAAGAACCGCAACGGCTTCTACGGCTGGGGCATGGCCGACGCGCTGGACGCGGTGAGCTGGTAACCGGCACGCGCGCGTGCCGCTGACCTTCCGTCACGCGCGCGTACAACGGGTTCGGCAGGACCGTCGTCGTGTACCCGCGACGGCCCTGCCGCCCAGGCGCCCCGACGGTGCGCCCCGCCACGGCCGGCTCCTCCGGAACTTGCCCGGATCCGGTGACTTGGTGAGGATCCTGGGGTGACCTCGACACGCCCCCCGGCCCGGACCGCCGACGCCGGACGCCACCCGCGGCCCCCCGGCACCGGCCGGACCGTGGCCGTACTCGCGCTGGTGGCAGTCGGCGCGCTGATACCCGTGCTCGGTCCGGTCCCCGCCCTGCACGGCACCGGGGAGGCCGAGGCACCCGGCACCGGTGGCATAGCCCTGCTGCGCACGGTGCTCTTCGCCGCGCTGAGCGTTCCGCTCGGCGAACTCCTCGTAGGCCGCCTGGCCCGGTCGCTGCCCGCCGCTCCCCCGGCCAGGCCCCGCAGCTGGTCGCCGTACGCGGCCACCGCCGGTTTCGTCGCCGCGCTGGTGGTGGCGTCGGTGGTGGCGACCGGCAACCTCGTGCCGGACAGCGCGGCCGACATCGACGTCGGCGGCCTCTACGCGTCGCGCGACGGCAAGCTCGCGCTCCTGGAGGTCAACGGGTTCCTCGCCGCGGGGCTGTGTGCCACCTCGCGCCGGTCCGGGCTCCAGGTCTGGCCGCTGGCCGCCGTGACCGTCGCGGAGGCGCTGCGCGCACACCCCACGACCGAGTACAGCCCACTGCTCGGCTCCGGTCTGACCCTGGTCCATCTGACGTGCGCCGCACTGTGGGTGGGCGGCCTGCTGTACGCGCTGCGGACCCTGCGGGGGTGGCGGGGAGCGGAGGCGGGGCCGGCCCTGCTCGGCCTCTACGCACGCGTGGCGGCCGTTCTGCTGGCCGCCCTCACGGCGACCGGGGTGTGCAGTTCGCTGCGCCGGATGCCGCCGGGCACGATCGCGGAGCAGTTGACGGACACGGCGTACGGCCGTGTCCTGCTCGCCAAGGTGCTGCTGGTGGCCGCCGTCGCCGTCCTCGCCCTGTGGGCCAGGGTCCGGCTGAGCCGCGCGGCCGACCCGCTGACCGCCTGCTCACCCGCGCGCGCGGAGGTCGTCGCGCTGGGCGTGGTGGTCGCGGTGTCGGGGCTCCTGACGGCCCTTCCGGTGCCGATCCGGTGGTGAGCGCGCGGCGGGGTGCCGCAACGCTCCCCGGCCACGCGGAATCTGACGGAACGGGCCCCCTGCGGGACCGGGGTGTCGGTTCCGGCCCGTATCCTCATTGACCATGCTCGAAGACCGCACGACCGCAGCGCCGTCCGCCACGGCGTGGCCGGCCGCGTATCCGCAGGGGTACGCGGTCGTCGACGTGGAGACCACCGGCCTGGCCCGCGACGACCGCATCATCTCCGCGGCCGTCTACCGGCTGGACGCCCGCGGCGAGGTCGAGGACCACTGGTACACCCTGGTCAATCCGCAGCGCGATCCGGGGCCGGTGTGGATACACGGCCTGACGAACGACGTGCTCCGGGACGCGCCGCTCTTCCCGGACGTCGCCGAGGAGTTCGCGGCCCGGCTCGACGGGCGGGTCCTCGTCGCGCACAACGCGGTCTTCGACTGGCAGATGATCGCCCGTGAGTACGCGCGCGCGAGGAGCGAGGCGCCGGTGCGTCAACGGCTGTGCACCATCGCCCTGTCCAAGGCCCTGGACCTGCCGCTGCCCAACCACAAGCTGGAGTCGCTGGCCGCGCACTTCGGCGTCGTACAGCAGCGCGCGCACCACGCGCTGGACGACGCGCGGGTGCTGGCGGAGGCGTTCCGGCCGAGCCTGCTCGCCGCGGCGGCGGGTGACGTGCGGCTGCCGCTGCACGAGTGCCGGCCGCTGACCGAGTGGTCGGACCGGTCCGCGCCCCGGATCGGACAGCAGGCGGGCTACGGAAGCTATCGGCCGAACAGTTGGCGCCCCGCTCGTAAAAGGCCCGCATGCCCCCATCCCAACCCGGGCCGATACGAAGAGGGCAAACCGCTCAAGCAGGGCATGCGGGTCGCCTTCTCGGGTGACACCTCCGTCGAGCGGGACCTGCTGGAGGACCGCGCGACCGAGGCGGGACTGCACGTCGCCACCAGCCTGTCCCGGCTGACCAGCCTGCTGGTCACCAACGACCCCGACTCGGGCACCTCCAAGGTGGTCAAGGCCCGCCAGTTCGGCACGCCGGTGGTGGACGAGGCGGCTTTCGGGCAGCTGCTCGCGGATGTCGAGCCCGCGGACCACTGAGCCGCGCGCCAGTCGCACGGCGGCCGCGCGACAGCCGTGCGACGGCCGCGCGTCAGCCGTGGCTCGTCGCGGGCGGGCCGTACGGACGGGTGATTCCGGGCGACTCGCCCGGCGCCCGCTCGCCCGCGTCGCGGCCACGGCCCACCCTGTGGCGCATGGCGACATGTGAAGTCTGCGGCAACAGCTACGGAATGACCTTCGAGATCCACGCCCAGGGAGCGGTGCACGTCTTCGACTGCTTCTCCTGCGCGATCCACCGGATGGCCCCCATCTGCGAGCACTGCCGGGTGCAGATCATCGGCCAGGGTGTCGAGGTCGAGGGCCACTGGTACTGCGGCGCCCACTGCGCCCGCGCCGAGGGGAGGGCGGGAATCGTCGACAAAGTCTAGCCCCCCGGGTCCACGGCCGGCGCCGGCGCGGACCCGTACCCGCCGCATCGCACCCCACGACCGAGTTGTACCGTCGTGGGGTGTACCGCTTCCTGTTGTGCCGCCAGTGGGTGATCCTCACGCTGGTCGCCGTGCTGCTCATCCCCACGATGATCCGGCTGGGCCTGTGGCAGATGCACCGTTACGAGGAACGCACCGCACGGAACGACCTGGTCGCGCAGGCGCTCGACGCCGCGCCGGTGCCGGTGGAGTCGCTCACCGCGCCCGGCAGGAAGATCACCACGCACGAGCGGTACCGCTCCGTGACCGCGACGGGCCGCTTCGACGCGGACCACGAGGTCGTCGTCCGCCGCCGCACCAACTCCGACGACAACGTCGGCTACCACGTGCTGACCCCGTTCGTCCTGAACGACGGCAGGGTGCTGCTGGTCAACCGGGGGTGGGTCCCGGCGGACGGCCCGAGCCAGACCGAATACCCCGAGGTCCCGGCGCCGCCCCGGGGGGAGATCACCGTCACCGGGCGGCTGATGCCCGACGAGACGACCGAAGCGAGCGGCATCAAGGATCTCGAGGGCCTGCCGGACCGGCAGATCATGCTCGTCAACAGTGAGCAGCAGGCCGCGCGCCTGGACGCCCGGGTGCTCGGCGGGTACGTCGTCCTGACCGAGCCGGAGCCGGAGAACGGCACCCCGGAGCCGATCGGCAAACCCGGCAACGAGGACGCCGCGCTGAACTTCGCGTACGCGATCCAGTGGTGGCTGTTCTCCGCGGCCGTACCGGTCGGCTGGTGGTTCCTGGTCCGTCGCGAGAAGCGCGACCGGGAGGCCGCCGCTGACGTGGAGCGGGCGCGGGCGGAACCCGCGTCGGTGTAGCCGCCAACGGGGCGGTCCGGGGAAGCGCGAGCGGACCCGATTGCTCCGCCCGCGGTCGGGAAGACGGAACCCCGTGCACCCCCATATCGAGGACTACGCGCTCATCGGCGACCAGCAGACCGCGGCCCTGGTCGGCACGGACGGTTCCGTGGACTGGCTCTGCCTGCCCCGCTTCGACTCGGCCGCCTGCTTCGCCAAACTCCTGGGCGACGAGGACAACGGCCACTGGCGCATCGCCCCCAAGGGCGCCGAACGCTGCACGCGGCGTGCCTACCGGCCGGACACCCTGGTCCTGGACACCGAGTGGGAGACCGCGGACGGTTCGGTCCGGGTCACCGACCTGATGCCCCAGCGCGACCGCGCCCCCGACCTCGTACGCGTGGTGGAGGGCCTCAGCGGCGAGGTCACCGTGCACAGCGTGTTGCGGCTGCGCTTCGACTACGGCTCGATCGTGCCGTGGGTGCGCAGGGCCGACGGGCACCGGGTCGCGGTCGCCGGGCCCGACTCGGCGTGGCTGCGCAGCGAGCCGGAGGTGCGCAGCTGGGGTGAGGACTTCGGTACGCACTCGGAGTTCACGGTCGCGGCAGGGGAGAAGGTCGCGTTCGTGCTGACCTGGCACCCCTCGCACGAGCCCCGCCCGCCGCTGGTGGACCCGTACATGTCGCTGGAGCACAGTGTCGAGGACTGGCGCGAATGGGCGGCGCGGTGCCGCTACGACGGTCCGCACCGGGACGCCGTCGTCCGGTCGCTGATCACGCTGAAGGCGCTGACCTACCGGCCCACCGGAGGCATCGTGGCCGCCCCCAGCACCTCGCTGCCCGAGGAGCCGGGCGGCGTGCGCAACTGGGACTACCGCTTCTGCTGGCTGCGCGACTCGACGCTCACCCTGGGCGCCCTGCTGTCGGCCGGATATCTGGAGGAGGCCGAGGCCTGGCGCGACTGGTTGCTGCGCGCGGTCGCGGGCAGCCCGGCGGACCTGCAGATCATGTACGGCGTCGCGGGCGAGCGCCGGCTGCCCGAGTTCGAGCTGCCGTGGCTGTCCGGCTTCGCCGAGTCCACGCCCGTACGGATCGGCAACGACGCGGTCAACCAGCTCCAGCTGGACGTGTACGGCGAGGTCATGGACTCCCTGTCACTGGCCCGGCTGGCGGGCATGCGTCCCCGGCCGCAGGTGTGGGAGCTGCAGTGCGCCCTGATGGAGTACCTGGCCACGGCGTGGCGGGAGCCCGACGAGGGGCTGTGGGAGGTGCGCGGCGGGCGCCGGCAGTTCGTGCACTCGAAGGTGATGGCCTGGGTGGCCCTGGACCGGGCGGTGCGGACGCGGGAGCACCATCCCGAGCTGCGCGGCGGTGACCTCGACGGGTGGCGGGCACTGCGCGACGAGGTGCACCGCGAGGTGTGCGAGAAGGGGTACGACCCGGTGCGCGAGACCTTCACCCAGTCCTACGGCTCGCGGGAGCTGGACGCCTCGCTGCTGCTCCTTCCGCGCGTGGGCTTCCTGCCGCCCGACGACCCGCGCGTCGTCGGCACGGTCGACGCGATCGGCGCGGAGCTGACGCGGGACGGCCTGGTGCGCCGGTACACCACGGAGGGCGGTACCGTCGACGGGCTGCCGGGCAGCGAGGGGACGTTCCTGGTGTGCTCGTTCTGGTACGCGGACGCTCTGCACGCGACCGGGCGGACCAAGGAGGCCCGGGCGCTGTTCGAGCGGCTGGTGGGGCTCGCCAACGACGTCGGGCTGCTGGCGGAGGAGTACGACCCGGTGGCCGGACGCCAGCTCGGCAACTTCCCGCAGGCCTTCAGTCATGTCGGCCTGGTGAACACGGCCCTCGCCCTGTTCGGGGAGGAGGGGGCAGGATAGGGGCCATGGATCTTGGACTGAAGGACCGGGTGTACGTCGTCACGGGAGCCACCCGGGGCCTGGGCAACGCCGCCGCGCGCGAGCTGGTCGCCGACGGGGCGAAGGTGGTCGTCACGGGGCGGGACGAGAAGAGCGTCACCGACGCCGCGGCCGCGCTGGGCCCGGACGTGGTGGGCGCGGCCGCGGACAACGCCGACCCGGAGGCCGCCGGGCGGCTGATCGCGACCGCCCGTGAGCGCTTCGGCCGCTTCGACGGCGTACTGATCAGTGTGGGCGGGCCGCCGCCGGGGTTCGTCGCCGACAACACGGACGAGCAGTGGCGGACGGCGTTCGAGTCGGTGTTCCTCGGCGCGGTGCGGCTGGCCCGGACGGCGGCGGCCGAGCTGGCGGACGGCGGTGTGATCGGCCTCGTGCTGTCGGGCTCGGTGCACGAGCCGATTCCGGGTCTGACCATCTCCAACGGCCTGCGGCCCGGCCTGGCGGGCTTCGCCAAGTCCCTCGCCGACGAGCTGGGCCCGCGCGGCATCCGCGTCGTCGGCCTGCTGCCGGGCCGCGTCGACACCGACCGGGTGCGCGAGCTGGACGGCCTGTCCGCCGACCCGGAGGCGACCAGGGCGGCCGCCGAGTCCCGCATCCCGCTGCGCCGCTACGGCGCCCCGGAGGAGTTCGGCCGCGCGGCGGCGTTCCTGCTCTCCCCCGCGGCGTCGTACGTCACGGGCGTGATGCTGCCGGTGGACGGCGGCGTGCGGCACGGTTTCTAGAGCCGGTCGGGTGCGGCCCCGGACGGGAGCGTCCGGGGCCCGCCGACCTCCGCGGACGGGACACACGAACCGCAGCACACCAGCGTGCGGGGCGAGCGTACCCGCGCACGAGCGTGCCGCCGGGTGGGAGGGCGCGGGCGGCTCGTGATGGGGCGGCGTCCTCGGGAGGGCTCGGCGTTCGGGTGGCCTCAGCTGACCCGCTCGGCCCCGTGTTTGACGCCCCGGAGCTGGACCTCCGCCGGGAGGGACGCGAGGTTCACCGAGTCGCGGGCGTGGGTCAGGGCACGGGTGGTGAGGTCGTGCAGGGCCGTGCCCGGGTCCACATGGGGGGCCAGGAGCAGCCGGACGCGGGTCGCCGGGGCGTCGTGGCGGCCGGTGAGCCGGACGCTCGCCCGCTCGACCCCGTCCACCCGGTCCGCCTCGCCGGCCAGGACGCCTTCCAGTGCCCTGCCGCGCAGCGAGGCGCCCTCTCCGTCACCGGTGTCGACGAGGACCTCGGTGAGTCTGCGGCGGCGCACCACCGCGACCAGCCACCACAGGGCGAGCAGCAGCAGGACGGCCAGCGCGGCGATGACGACCGGCCACCACCAGCCGGCGTCCCGCCACCGGGTCCGCTCGGCGTTGCTGAGCAGCACGTCGTGCGGCCCCTGGTGGATCCACCAGGAGGGCGCGGGGGCATCGAACCCGACGGCGAGCACCGCGCCGCCGAGGGCGAGCAGGACCAGGCCCACCAGTCCCGTCAGTACACGGTTCACGGTCCTGAGCACCTGCTCACCCCTTCCGTCCGGGCCGCGCCACCCGCAGCGACACGGCGGGTGGCCGCGCCAGTCCGAGACCGCGTACCGCCTCGTCGAGCACACCGTCCAGATCGGCCCGTACGGCGTCCAGCTCCCGGAAGTGCGACAGCGCGCGCACCCGGGCCTTGCTGCGGCGCATCCGCACCCGCGCCGACTGCACCCCGGAAACCTCCATGGCCCGGTCGCGCAGCACCGTGGCGGCGGCGCGCCGGTGCAGCCCGGCGCGTACGTCGGGGTGCGTGCGCCGCATCGGCAGCACCCGGCGCAGGCCGGGGGTGAGGGCCAGTACGAGCAGCCAGAGTCCCAGGGCCGCGGCGACCCCGGCGCCGACCAGCGCCCACGTGTCGTCGACGGGCCGCTCGGCGAGCTGCCGGGCCAGGTCGCGGCGCCAGCCGAGGGCGTCCCGGCCGGCGCGCACGGCGACGACGTCGTAGAGGAAGAACCCCGCGAGGACCAGAAGCAGCAGCGCGACGATGCCGGCGGGGACGCGGCGCGCGGACCAGAAGCGGCCGGCCCGTCCGCCACCGGAGGCGTCGGGCACCTCGGGCACGTCGGGCACGTCCCTGTCAGGGGCGAGGGTCTCGCCCGGCTCCGTGCCGCGGTCCACGACCGGGAGGCGCTGGGTGCTGCCCTCTCCCGTCCCGTGGTCCTGGGGCTCGTTCATCGGGTCCTCCCGTCCCTCGCGCCGTACTCCGCCGCCAGGTGCAGCCGCTCCACCTGGACGGCGACCTCCGGCACCGCCATGCCCACCAACGCACGTACCCGCTGGACGACTCGGTGACGCACCTGGGCGCAGCGGGCGCCGATGTCGCACGGGTAGTCGAGTTCCAGGTGGACCCGGACGCGGGCGGTGTCGTGGTGGACGACGACGGTCGCGTACGGCCGTGCGGCGTCCGGGTGCAGCGGGCCCATCGCCTCGCGTGCCGCCCGGGCGGCGACCTTGGCGACGACGCGGTCGGCGATCCGCGTGGCACCGCGCTCGCCCGGCGCCACGCGGGCCAGGGGTTCGAGGAGCTCACCGGCCCCACCGCTCACGCCAGTCACCGCCGCCGGTCGTCGCGAGTACGGAAGAGGTCACCGAGGTCCATGTCCCCCTCCAGAAAGCGGCCGACGACGAACCCTACGGCCCCCAGGGCCGCCACCAGCAGGAAGGCTCCGAAGCCGCCGAAATACCCGGCGAAACCCAGTGCCATGCCGGCGATCATGCCGACCACGGCCATGTTCATGGGGCACTCCCCTCACTCACCGTTCGGTCCTCTTCCGTCACCGTCCGCCTCACTTGATCCGGGGCTCCGGCTCCTCGTCCTCTTCGTCGGGCAGCTTCACGTCGCTCACCGCGATGTTGACCTCGACGACCTCCAGACCGGTCATCCGCTCCACCGCCGCGACCACGTTCTCCCGCACGTCCCGGGCGACCTCCGAGATCGACACGCCGTACTCGACGACGATCTCCAGGTCGAGGGCGGTCTGCTTCTCACCGACCTCGGCCTTCACCCCGCGCGTCACCTCGGACTTGCTACCGCCGGGCACCCGGTCGCGCACGGCGCCGAAGGTGCGGGACATCCCGCTGCCCATCGCGTGCACACCGGCGACGTCGCGTGCCGCCATTCCGGTGATCTTCTCCACGACGCCGTCGGCGATGGTGGTCCGTCCCCGGGCGCCGGGGTCTCCGCCGCCGCGTCGCATCGTCTGGGCCTTGGCCGTTCCGGGGCTGTCGGTCGTGTCCTCGGCCCGCTGGCTCTCCGTGTCGCTCATCGCCGTACGTCCCTTCCGGTCGTAGTCCTGTCTCCACGTTAGGCCGGGTTGCGCGGCGGCGCGCCACGGATGCGGCAGGCTGGAGGAATGACGACGGCGGACCGGTGGACGCGTGCGGTGCGGGAACGGCTCGGGCTCGGCAGGCTGCTGCCGCTGGGCGGCCCGCGGGACGGGGTGTGGATCGCCGAGCGTGCGGCACGGGAGGTGCTGTCGGCCGCGGCCCGGGGCGTGGCGGGGGTACGCCCCGGCGACCTGCGGGTCGGGCTCGCGGACCCGGACGACGTGCAGGAACCGGCCGTACCGCCTCCGCCGGGCGCGCTGCCGCCCGGTGCGCTGCGGGTGACGGCCGACTTCGCGGCGGTAGCCGGGCACACGGCGGCGGCCGCGGAGCCGCTCCAGGCGACGGCCGCGCGCCTGCGTGCCGCGCTGACGGACGCGGCGACCGGGCGGCTCGGCCTCGCGGTGGCGGAGGTGGACCTGCGGGTGACCGGTCTGCTCGACGTCGACGCCGCCACGGATACGGCTTCCGGCCGGGAGCCGGGGCCGTCGGAGCCGGACGCCGGTCCCGGGCCGGGACCTGCCGATGCCCCCGACGACCGTGACGGCGAGGGGGAGCGCGTCGCCGGGGCCGTGCTGGCGGTGCCGGGCGTGGTCCGGCTGACGGGCGTACTGGGCCGTGCGGTGCAGGTGACGGAGCCGCCACCGCGGGAGCCCGCCCTGCCGCGCCGCCACGTCCGGGTGGAGCTGGCACTGGACGCCGACCACCGGGCCGTTGACGTGGCCCGGCAGGTCCGTACGGCGGCATCGCTGGCCCTGCCGGACCGCCCGTCGGTGGCGGTGGTGGTGACGGCGGTCGGCTGAGGAGCCGCGCCCGGCGCCCCGCGCGGCCCCTTTACTCCCCGAGTCCGGCCAGGTCGCGCAGCCGGCGTCCCTGCGCGGCCCGTTCGGCGGTGCGCTGGGCCTCGTAGTCCCGGTTCCCGGCGCTCAGGAGCAGCGCCTTGGTCTCCACGACCGCGTCGCGCGGTGCGGCCAGGACCGCGGACACCAGGTCGCGCACGGCGGGGTCGAGCTGCTCCGCGGGCACGGCGAGGTTGGCCAGGCCGGTGCTCACGGCCTCCTCGGCCGTGACGAAGCGCCCGGTCGCGCAGATCTCCAGCGCGCGGGCGTATCCGACCAGGGACACCAGGGGATGCGTGCCCGTCAGGTCCGGCACGAGCCCCAGGCCGGTCTCGCGCATGGCGAACTGCACGTCGTCCGCGACGACCCGCAGATCACAGGCGAGGGCCAGCTGGAAGCCCGCCCCGATGGCGTGCCCCTGCACGGCGGCGACCGACACGAGGTCGCTGCGCCGCCACCAGGTGAACGCCTCCTGATACTCGGCTATGGTCGCGTCCAGCTCGGCGTCGCCGCCCCGCGCGAGGTCGATGAACGACGGTTCGCCGTCGAAGCCCTCGGGCGTGAACGCCTGCCGGTCGAGCCCGGCCGAGAAGGACTTGCCCTCGGCCCGCAGCACCACCACCCGGACGGAGCCCGGCAGCAGCCGGCCGGCCTCGGTGAGCGCCCGCCACAGAGCGGGGCTCTGCGCGTTGCGCTTGGCCGGGTTGGTCAGCGTCACCGTGGCGATCGCGTCGTCGACGGTGAGCCGCACGCCGTCCTGGTCGAGTGCGGGACCGGGGTCGTGGGCGGGCGAAGCCATGGGGCGCCTCCGAAAGGTGCGGTCGTCGTCCCCGCCGCGCGCCGACGCGAACGCCGTGCCACGGCAGAGCTATGTGACTGCACAGTAACCACCCGGACGGTCGGACGACCGGCCGGGTGGCCACCATCACTATCGGAGCCGAGGGGCCGCCCGGGGCATCAGGCCGATGTGGCCTTCTTGCCCCGGGTAGCCCCGCCACGCCCACGGAGCGTGACGCCCGACTCGCTGAGCATGCGGTGCACGAAGCCATACGAGCGGCCGGTTTCCTCGGCCAACGCCCGGATGCTCGCACCGGCGTCGTACTTCTTCTTCAGGTCTGCCGCGAGCTTGTCGCGCGCGGCGCCGGTAACCCGGCTGCCCTTCTTCAGAGTCTCGGCCACCCGTGCCTCCTCAAGGGAAGTGCGCTCTGGTCTCCTCATGATCACCCCTCCGGGCCCCGATGGCCACCCATTCGGCAAGGTCGATGAGACAAGGTTGTGACGACAGGAGCGAGTCCCCACATGCGGAATCCTTGATTCCAGAGAATCGGGGCCGTTCGGCCGAACGGGTTTCTCCGCGAAATTCCAGGTCAGAAAGGCGCCGCGGCCGGGCCCCCGGCGAATGGGGACCCGGCCGCGAAATCGATGTAGGACACACCTCTTGATGAGGAGATCTCACACAGATGGTGGATCACGGATCGGCCGAATGATCCATCACCAGTGGATCATCCATTCGATCAAGCGAGGGCGACGAGATCCGCGTAGTCGGCGCCCCACAGGTCCTCGACGCCGTCCGGAAGCAGAATGATCCGTTCCGGCTGGAGCGCCTCGACGGCGCCCTCGTCGTGGGTGACGAGGACGACGGCACCCTTGTAGGTGCGCAGCGCGCCGAGGATCTCCTCGCGGCTGGCGGGGTCGAGGTTGTTGGTGGGCTCGTCGAGCAGCAGCACGTTCGCCGAGGACACCACGAGGGTGGCCAGGGCGAGCCGGGTCTTCTCACCGCCGGACAGGACACCGGCCGGCTTGTCGACGTCGTCGCCGGAGAACAGGAACGAACCCAGCGTCTTCCGGACCTCGACCAGGTCCAGGTCGGGGTTGGCCGAGCGCATGTTCTCCAGGACGGTACGCTCGGGGTCGAGGGTCTCGTGCTCCTGTGCGTAGTAGCCGAGCTTGAGACCGTGGCCCTCGATCACCTGGCCGGTGTCGGGCTTCTCGACGCCGCCGAGGAGGCGCAGCAGCGTGGTCTTGCCGGCGCCGTTGAGGCCGAGGATGACGACCCGGGAGCCCTTGTCGATGGCCAGGTCGACATCGGTGAAGATCTCCAGGGACCCGTACGACTTGGACAGTCCCTCGGCGGTCAGCGGGGTCTTGCCGCAGGGCGCGGGCTCGGGGAAGCGCAGCTTGGCGACCTTGTCCGACTTCCGCTGGGCCTCCAGACCGGCCAGCAGCTTGTCGGCCCGGCGGGCCATGTTCTGCGCGGCGACGGTCTTGGTGGCCTTGGCCCGCATCTTGTCGGCCTGCGAGTGCAGCGCGGACGCCTTCTTCTCCGCGTTCTGCCGCTCGCGCCTGCGGCGCTTCTCGTCGGCCTCGCGCTGCTGCTGGTAGAGCTTCCAGCCCATGTTGTAGACGTCGATCTGGGAACGGTTGGCGTCCAGGTAGAACACCTTGTTGACGACCGTCTCGACCAGGTCGACGTCGTGGGAGATCACGATGAAGCCGCCGCGGTAGCTCTTCAGGTAGTCGCGCAGCCAGACGATCGAGTCGGCGTCGAGGTGGTTGGTCGGCTCGTCGAGCAGCAGGGTGTCCGCGTCCGAGAACAGGATCCGGGCCAGCTCGATACGGCGGCGCTGACCGCCGGAGAGCGTGTGCAGGGGCTGGCCGAGCACCCGGTCGGGCAGGTTCAGCGCGGCGGCGATGGTCGCGGCCTCGGCCTCGGCGGCGTACCCGCCCTTGGTGAGGAACTCGGTCTCCTGGCGCTCGTACTGCCTGAGCGCCTTCTCCCGGGTGGCGCCCTGGCCGTTGGCGATGCGCTGTTCGTTGTCGCGCATCTTGCGGATCAGGGTGTCCAGGCCGCGCGCCGACAGGACGCGGTCACGGGCGAGCACGTCGAGGTCGCCGGTGCGCGGGTCCTGCGGGAGGTAGCCGACCTCGCCGGAGCGGGTGACGGCACCGGCGGCGGGCTGGCCCTCGCCGGCGAGGACCTTGGTGAGGGTGGTCTTGCCGGCGCCGTTGCGGCCGACCAGGCCGATGCGGTCGCCCTTGGCCACGCGGAAGGTGGCGCTTTCGATGAGGACGCGGGCACCGGCGCGCAGCTCGATGCCGGAGGCGGAGATCACGGTCAGACTCCTGGGCGGGTGGGTGACGGGATGGACGGCTGGGGAGGTTCCCGCCGTCTAATGCACGAGGAGAATGGCCATGGGGGCCAGTCTAACGGGGTAGTGCAACCGCTTTTTCCCCGGTTCCGGTATCCGCGGCCCCGCGTTCGGGGGCTCCCGTGTTCGACGACGCGGATCGCGAGCGTTGTCAGTGGCCGGTGCAAGACTGGACGAACGAGTTCAAAGCGACTTATGGACCACCGGTTCACAAGGGAGTGATCGGCATGGCAGGCGACGAGGGCGGGCGTCCGGACATCTGTCCGACGCTGTTGTACGCGGACGCCAAGGCGGCGGTCCGGCAGCTCACCGAAGCCTTCGGCTTCACCGCGCTCGCGGTGTACGAGGGCGAGGACGGCTCGGTGGCCCACGCCGAGCTGGCCCAGGGCAACGGCGCGGTCATGCTCGGCTCGAAGGGCACGGGCAGCCGCTTCGACGAGGCGATGAAGAAGGCCGGGCCCGCGGGGGTGTACGTCGTGGTGGCGGACGTCGACGCCCATCACCGGCGGGCCGTGGAGCACGGCGCGGAGATCCTGATGCCCCCGACCGACCAGGACTACGGCTCCCGGGACTACATGGCCCGCGATCTGGAGGGCAACATCTGGAGCTTCGGGACGTACGCGCCGGAGGTACCCGGGTAGCCCCCGGCGGTCCGTCCTGCGGGGACCGGGTCAGCTGCCCCCGGTGTGGACCTGGAAGGCCGCCCGGCGTACGGCCTTGGCCAGGGCCGGGTCGGGATGCGCCGCGGCGAGGGCGACCAGGACCTGCACGGTGCGGGGGTGGCCCACCGCCCGGACCTCGTCGAGCAGGGCCGGGACGGTGGCCTGCACCGCCGACTCCAGGTGCCGCACGAGCAGCGGTGCCTCCCCGTGGTCGGCGACGGCGGCCGCGGTGTCGACCCACAGCCAGGTGGCCTCCCGGCGGGTGAGGACCTCGTGGGCGTCCTCGGGGTCGGCGCCGTCGTGCTCGGCCAGCCACAGCAGGGCGTACGGCCGCAGCGTCGGCTCGTCGAGGACGGCACGGACGTCGGGCTCGGCGGGGGCGCCGACGACGCGCAGCGCGTCGAAGGCGAGGCCGCGCAGCAGGGCGTCCTCGCCGCGGGCGGCGCCGAGCAGTTCGGCGACGGCACTGCCGACGGGGCGGGCGGCGAGCCAGGCGCGGTACTCGGCGCGGGCGGCGTTGGGGCGCAGCTGGGCGCAGCCGCGGAGCATGCCCTCGGCCGACTGCTCGATGTTGCCGGCGGGGCTCTGCGCGGCCACGCAGATCTGCTCCAGCTTGATCCAGACCGCCCAGCTGCCGAGCGGGGTGAGTGTCGCGTGTCCGTCGCCGCAGGTGAGGGCGCCGACGGAGGCGAGGGCGGCCAGGGCCCAGTCGAGGAGGGGGGCGAGCGGCGTGTCGGCGGTGGTGTCCTGGTCCGGCCGGGCCCGCGGGGTGCCGGGCTCGAGCCGGGGTCCGTAGGGCACCTCGCAGCGCTCCGTGCGCAGTTCGGTGACGCGCTGCTCCAGCAGGTCCAGGAGCTGCGCCACGGGGACGGGCCCCGCGGACAGCTGGAGGAAGGAGAGCACCTGGGGCATGGCGGAGACGACCTCGGCGACGACCGCGGGCTCCTCCGCGGGCTCGGGGCGGGCGAGCGACCAGGCGTCGAAGAGGGCGACCCAGCCGCGCAGCACGGCGCTGTCGTCGCGGTTCCAGGCGCGCAGCCGCCAGCCGGGGCGGGCGGTGCCGCCATGCACCTCGACGAGTCCGGCCAGGCGGGCGGTGTCCCAGTCGGCGCGGACCTTGGCCGCGGACAGGCCCAGTTCGCGGGCCGCGTGGTCGGCGGTCGCGTCGGACAGCGTGGCCTTGCCGTCGGCGGTCGCGCTGCCACGGCCGGGGCCGAGGGCGGAATCGGCCCAGCGGGCGACACGGGCCGCGTCGGCCAGACCGGAGCGCGCCATTCCGGCCAGCTCCGACCGGGCCGGTGTGCCCTCGGGAGGGCGCGGCGCGGGGCGGCGCGGGGGCCGCTGATTCATCGCTTGGGGGGCGGCGGCCAGGGGTCGTGGGCGGACGAGTCGAAGCCTGGAGTCGCGCGGGATACGGGACGTCACGGGTGCAGTCTTCCGGTTGACGGTCCGAAAACCCAAACGGAATGCCCCGGCGGCCCCCGGGGACGGCCGTCGCGGCGCCGGGCACGGTGTCCGGGGGCGGAACCGGCCAGTGGTACGGCGCTGAACGGAACCGGAGTGACGCGCGCTGGACCGGGGGGCGGGGCGGGGCCGTGCCGACGGGGTCGCACCAAGCGGGCCGCCCCAGGGGGGACACCAGGGGGGTCACACCAGGGGGGTCATGAAGCGGCGGAGGCTCTCCTCGTAGTCCCCGGGGTCGGCGTTCCACATGGCGCCGTGCGGGGCGTCCCGGACGGTGTGGAGGGCGACCAGGCGCGGGTGGGTGTCGGCGAGGCGGCGGGACAGGCGCCAGGGGGCCACCGCGTCGCCGGGGCCGTGGAAGATCAGGGTGGGGACCCCCGGGCGGTGCAGGCCGGCCGTGCCGGCGTCCCGGTCGGGGTGCAGCCCGGCGCGGCCCTGCGCGGCACGGACGGCGAGCGGCAGGAGCGCGCCGGGGGTGTGGCGGGCGGCGGCCAGGGCGCGCAGCGTGGTCTCCCAGCTGAGCACCGGGGAGTCCAGGACGAGCCCCGCGATGCTGTCGCGTACGCCGGAGAGCGCGGCGGTGCGCAGGGCCATGGTGGCGCCGGTGGACCAGCCGAGCAGGACGACCTGGCGGGCGCCGTGGTCGAGGGCGTAGCGGACGGCCGCGTCCACGTCGCGCCATTCGGCCTCGCCGAAGTGGTGCAGGCCGTCGGGCGAGGGCGGTGCGCCGACGTCGCCGCGGTAGGCGAGGGCGAGTACGGGAATGTTCCGGTCGTGCAGGGGGGCGACCACGTTCAGGGCGTGTTCGCGGGTGGCGGCCAGGCCGTGCACGGCGACGATCCAGGTCGAGCGGGCCCCGGGCAGGAACCAGGCCGGGAGCGGGCCGAGTTCGCCGGGGACCTCGACGTCGGCGTACTCGAGGCCGAGGGCGGTGCCCGGGTTTCCGACGTACAGGTTCGGGGTGAACCAGGCCCGGTCACCGGCCTCGAAGGTGCCGTGCGTGACGCGTTCGAGGCGGCGTACGACGGTGTCGGCACCGTGCTCGGCGGTGTCGAGGACCGGGCCGACGACCGCGTGGGAGCCGTCGCCGGCCAGCCCGTACCGGCCGGGGCGCAGAGCGGCCAGATCCCTGGTGAGGGTGATCTGCCCGGCGGCGGTGCCGTGCACGGTGAGCCGGGGCTCGGTCGGCAGGGGTCTGCCGGGGGCCGCCTTGAGCGCGGCGTCGCTGGCCAGCCGGCCGGCGGCGAGGCTGGCCGCGCCGGCCGCCAGAGCTGCGGTGACGGCGGCTGCCGTTGCGGTGACAGTGCGCATGGAGCCAGTCTCCTGGTGGAGTCCTCGGGCGGCCAGTGGGCGGGGGACGGCGGGTGACGAAGTCCTCGTGTTCCGTAGCCGGTACCCCCGAACCCGCCGGGCACGCACCCTCGCGTCAGCCCCGCTGCCCGTACCCGCGCAGCCGTTCGGTCACCTCCGCCAGCTGGGCCTCCGTCAGCAGTGACGGCGACCGGCCCGGCACGGAGGAGGCCGTCAGCCAGAGGCGGCACATCCACTCCAGCTGGGCGGTGCGGTCGTAGGCCTGGTCGAGGGAGGTGCCGTAGGTGATCGTGCCGTGGTTCCGCAGCAGGCAGCCGGTGCGGCCGGCGAGGGCGTCGAGCATGCCGCGGGCGAGCTCGTCGGTGCCGTAGGCCGCGTACGGGGCGACCCGGACCGGGCCGCCGAGCGCGGCGGCCATGTAGTGGACCAGCGGAAGCTCGGGGACGAGCAGCGAGACCGCCGTGGCGTGCACGGCGTGGGTGTGGACGACGGCCCGCGCGGCGGGATCGGCGCGGTACACGGCCAGGTGCATGGGCAGTTCGCTGGTGGGGACCAGGGTGCCGAGCACCTGCCGTCCGTCGAGGCCGACACCGGTCACGTCGCCCGGCGTGAGCCGGTCGTAGGACACGCCCGACGGAGTGACCAGGACCGTGTCGCCGACGCGCACCGAGACGTTGCCGGAGGTGCCGACCACCAGCCCGTCCGCCACCGTCCGCCGGGCCGTCGCGACGAGTTCCTCCCAGGCCGCCGCCCTGGCTCGTCGTCCGGTCGCGTCCGCCTCCGTGGCCCGCGAATGCGTCACAGTCACCGTCTCCTCCCGGGCACCCGCGCGCCCCTCACGGGCCGTCGCCGGACGGCCTCGCGGTGATCCTGCCAGGGACGTCTCCGGAGAGCACCGGAGCGGGCACGCAGAGGGAGGCGGCGACACCGTTTCCGGTCACCGTGACGCCCGGCTCAGTTCATCTTCCGTTCACTCTGGTTACCTAGGTTCGTCGCGCCAACGACCTCGAACGATTGCCTGGGTAAATGGAAAGCTTCTCGCTGATCCTCGCGATTGTGGTCGTCACCGCACTCGCGTTTGATTTCACGAACGGTTTCCACGACACCGCGAACGCGATGGCGACGACCATTTCGACCGGTGCGCTCAAGCCCAAGGTGGCGGTGGGCATGTCCGCCGTCCTCAACCTTGTCGGCGCCTTCCTCTCGGTGGAGGTCGCCAACACGATCTCCAAGGGTCTCGTCGACGAGACCGGCATCCGTCCCGAGGTCATCTTCGCCGCCCTGGTCGGCGCGATCCTCTGGAACCTGCTGACCTGGCTGGTCGGGCTCCCCTCCAGTTCCTCGCACGCCCTCATGGGCGGCCTGATCGGCGCCGCCGTCGCCTCGGCGGGCCTCGGCGCCGTCGACGGCGACGTGCTCGTCACCAAGGTGCTCCTGCCGGCGATCGCCGCGCCGATCGTGGCGGGCCTCGCGGCGATGCTCGCGTCCCGGATGACGTACTCGCTGGGTCGCAAGGCCGACGGCAGGGCCGCCGCGAAGGGCTACCGGGCCGGCCAGATCGCCTCGGCCGGTCTGGTCTCGCTGGCCCACGGCACCAACGACGCCCAGAAGACGATGGGCATCATCACCCTCGCCCTGATCGCCGGCGGCTCGCTCGCCCCCGACTCCGACCCGCCGGTGTGGGTCATCCTGTCCGCGGGTCTGGCCATCGCGCTCGGCACCTACCTGGGCGGCTGGCGCATCATCCGCACCATGGGCACGGGCCTGACCGACCTCCGGCCGCAGCAGGGTTTCGCCGCCCAGACCAGCGCCGCCACGGTCATCCTGGCCTCCTCCCACCTGGGCTTCTCCCTCTCCACCACGCACTCGGTCTCCGGTGCGGTGATGGGCGCGGGCCTCGGCCGCAAGGGCGGCGTGGTGCACTGGTCCACGGCCACCCGGATGTTCGTCGCCTGGGGCCTGACGCTGCCGGCCGCGGCCCTGGCCGCCGCGCTCGCCGAGTGGGTCTGCGGCTTCGGAGACTGGGGCACGGCCCTCGTCGCGGTCTTCCTGATCGGGTCCAGCCTCGCGATCTGGCGGCTCTCCCGCCGCCAGGTCGTCGACCACACCAACGTCGTCGGCGCCGAGACGCCCGAGCGGTCCGAGCCGGCCGGTGTGGTCACCACGGCGATGGCCGCCGTGTCGCCGCCCCCGGCGGGCGTGACCGAGAATCTGGCGGCCGCCGTCGCGGCCCCGGCCGCCACTCCCGAGCCCAAGGCCCCGTCGGCCGCCACCACCGTCTGAACCCGCGCCGCGGGTACGAAGGAAGCGAACCTCCATGAGCATCGACTGGGCAGCCCTCGGCTCCGTCTTCGGCGTCAGCCTCGTGGCCACGGTGACCCTGGTGGGCCTGTTCACCCTCGGCATCGTCGGCCTCTCCCGCCAGGAGCGGGCCGCCGCCCGGGGCGGCTCCGCGGCCCTCGCGGTCACCGGCGCCTACGCGTGCTTCGCGGCCTGCGCGGCGGCGGTGGCGTACGGGATCTATCTGATCGTCGCCTGACGCACCGCTCGGCGCCCACGGCGCCGCGCACGCACCGGGGCGGGGCGCGGACGGACTCGAACCGTTCCGCGCCCCGCCTCTTCGCGTGCCGGCGCACACCTCCGGGGTGTGGGGCTTCGCACACTCCCCCGTCGCAGGTCAACGCCAGGTTGACGGGTGTTCGCGGGCCGTGGTGGACTTCCGGGGCCAGCTACGGCGGCAGGAGAGGAAGCCCGGTGCGAATCCGGCGCGGTCCCGCCACTGTGACCGGGGAACAGGACCCCCCGGGAGCCAGGAACTCTCACCGCCGGACTCTTCGAACCAGGGCGTGGACACCCTGAGTGAGGACATGACGCGATGCCCGGCTGCCGCCCGTTGTTCCGTACCAGGTGCTTCCCCCACCGTGTGACCGGCTGAGCCCGTGCGTGCCGGACGCGTCTTCGCGTACGGCGCCGCCGCCGGCCTCCTCGGCGACCTCCTCCTCGGCGACCCGCGCCGCGGACACCCGGTCGCCGCGTACGGCCGTGCCGCCGGTGCCGTGGAACACATGCTGTGGCGGGACCACCGGGGGTGGGGCGCGCTGCACACCCTCGTGTGCGCCGGTGGCGCCACCGCCCTCGGTTCCGCCGCCGCGCACGCCGTACGCCGCTCCCCCGCCGCCTCCGTCGCACTGACCGGCGCGGCCACCTGGGCCGTGGTCGGCGGCACCTCGCTCGCCCGCGAGGCCCGTGCCGTCGGGCGGGCCCTGGAGGCCGGGGACGCCGAGGCGGCCGGGGCGCGGCTGCCGCACCTGTGCGGGCGGGACCCGCACGCACTGGACGCCGACGGGATCGCGAGGGCCGTCGTGGAGTCCGTCGCCGAGAACACCTCGGACGCGGTCGTGGGCGCCCTGGTGTGGGGCGCGGTGGCCGGAGTGCCCGGACTGCTCGGTTTCCGGGCCGTCAACACGCTGGACGCGATGGTCGGCCACACGTCTCCGAGGTACCGGCGGTACGGCTGGGCCTCGGCCCGCCTCGACGACCTCGCGGGCTGGCCTGGCGCCCGCCTGACCGCCGTGCTGACCACCGTGGCGGGCGGCGACCCGCGGGGCGCCGTGCGGGCCTGGCGCGCGGACGCCGGCCGGCACCCGAGTCCCAACGCCGGGCCCGTGGAGGCCTCGTTCGCGGGCGCGCTGGGCCTGCGGCTCGGCGGGGTGCTCTCGTACGGCGGGCGCGTCGAGCACCGGCCCGTCCTCAACGGGGCGGCGGGACGCGCCGTCCGGGCCGGTTCAGGCGACATCGAGCGGGCCGTACGCCTCTCCCGGCGCGTGGGCTGGCTGGCGCTGGGCGTGTGCGCGGGCGCGCGGCTGCTCGCGCACGGCGCCATCGGGAAGGGACGTACGTCATGAACGGTGGCCTCCTCGTCGCCGGCACCACCTCCGACGCCGGAAAGAGCGTCGTCACCGCCGGGATCTGCCGCTGGCTGGTACGGCAGGGCGTCAAGGTCGCGCCCTTCAAGGCGCAGAACATGTCGCTGAACTCCTTCGTGACCCGCGAGGGCGCCGAGATCGGGCGGGCGCAGGCCATGCAGGCCCAGGCCTGCCGCGTGGAGCCCACCGCGCACATGAACCCCGTGCTGCTCAAGCCCGGCGGTGAGCGCAGCAGCCAGGTCGTGCTGCTCGGCAAGCCCGTCGGCGAGATGAGCGCGCGCGGCTACCACGGCGGTCGCCAGGAGCGGTTGCTCGGCACGGTGCTCGACTCCCTGGCGGAGCTGCGCGGCACCCACGACGCGGTGATCTGCGAGGGGGCGGGCAGTCCGGCCGAGATCAACCTGCGCCGCACCGACATCGTGAACATGGGGATCGCCCGGGGCGCCGAACTCCCCGTGCTCGTCGTCGGCGACATCGACCGCGGGGGCGTCTTCGCCTCCTTCTTCGGCACGGTGGCGCTGCTGGCGCCGGAGGACCAGGCGCTGGTCGCCGGGTTCCTCGTCAACAAGTTCCGCGGCGACGTGTCGCTCCTGGAGCCGGGGCTCGACACGCTGCGCGGCCTCACCGGGCGGCGGACGTA
The DNA here is from genome assembly GCF_043200575.1 of Streptomyces sp. NPDC048392. NCBI lineage: Bacteria > Bacillati > Actinomycetota > Actinomycetes > Kitasatosporales > Streptomycetaceae > Streptomyces > Streptomyces sp. NPDC048392. The sequence continues at coordinate 32,608 of NZ_JBICYB010000026.1, read as the reverse complement.
CGGCGTGCTGCCCTTCCGGCACGGGCTCGGCATCGACGAGGAGGACGGGCTGCGGGTGTCCCTGCGGGGGACGGTGCGGGAGCCGGCCGTCGCCCCGCCCGTCGGCGAGGACGTGCTGCGGGTCGCGGTGTGCGCGGTCCCCTTGATGTCCAACTTCACGGACGTGGACGCGCTGGCCGCGGAGCCGGGCGTCGTGGTGCGGTTCGTGGACCGGCCGGAGGAGCTGTCCGACGCCGATCTGGTGATCGTGCCGGGGACGCGCGGGACGGTACGGGCCCTGGAGTGGCTGCGCGAGCGCGGGCTCGCGGACGCGATCGCCCGCAGGGCCGCCGAGGGCCGGCCGGTGCTCGGGATCTGCGGTGGCTTCCAGCTCCTCGGCGAGCACATCGAGGACGAGGTCGAGTCGCGCGCGGGGCATGTGGACGGGCTCGGACTGCTGCCCGTGCGGGTGCGGTTCGCCCGCGAGAAGACCCTTGCGCGTCCGGAGGGCGAGGCCCTCGGCGAGCGCGTCGAGGGATACGAGATCCACCACGGGGTGGCCGAGGTGACCGGAGGCGTCCCCTTCCTGGACGGCTGCCGGGCCGGCCAGACCTGGGGCACGCACTGGCACGGTTCGCTGGAGTCGGACGGGTTCCGGCGGGCGTTCCTGCGCGAGGTGGCCGCCGCCGCGGGCCGCCGCTTCGCGCCTGCCCCCGGCACCTCGTTCGCCGCGCTGCGCGAGGAGCAGCTCGACCGGCTCGGCGACCTGATCGAACACCACGCGGACACGGACGCGCTGTGGCGGCTCATCGAGTCCGGCGCGCCACAAGGACTGCCCTTCATTCCACCGGGAGCGCCCGCATGAGCACAGTGCTGTTGTTGTCGACCGCCGACACGGACCTGCTGGCGGCCCGTGCGTCACAGGCCGCGTACCGGATCGGCAACCCGACCCGGGTCGACGTCCGGGAGGAGCTGCCGGAGCTGGTCGGGGGCGCGGACCTCGCCGTCGTCCGCCTGCTGGGCGGCAAGCGCGCCTGGGAGGACGGGCTCGCCGCGCTGAAGGCGTCCCGGATCCCGACCGTGCTGCTCGGCGGCGAGTCCGTGCCGGACGCGGAACTGATGGCCGAGTCGTCGGTGCCGGCCGGGGTGGTGGCGCAGGCGCTGCGCTACCTGGTCGAGGGCGGGCCCGCCAACCTCACCCAGCTCGCGCGCTTCCTGTCGGACACGGTGCTGCTGACCGGCGAGGGCTTCGACGAGCCGGAGAAGATGCCGGAGTACGGCGTCCACGGCGAGCGTCCGTTCGTCGAGGGCCGCCCGACGGTCGGCGTGCTCTTCTACCGCGCCCACCAGCTGAGCGGCAACACCGCGTTCGTCGACACGCTGTGCGACGCGGTCGAGGCGCGCGGCGCCAACGCGCTGCCCGTGTACTGCGGTTCGCTGCGGGGTGCGGACCCCGGACTGTACGAGCTGCTGGGCCGGGCCGACGCCCTGGTCGCCACGGTCCTCGCGGCCGGCGGCACGCACGCCTCGCAGGCGTCGGCGGGCGGTGACGAGGAGGCCTGGGACATCGGCGCGCTGGCCGACCTGGACGTACCGGTGCTGCAGGGGCTCTGCCTGACCTCGTCCCGCGCCGCCTGGGAGGCCTCCGACGCCGCCCTCTCGCCCATGGACGCGGCGATGCAGGTCGCGATCCCGGAGTTCGACGGGCGACTGGTCACGGTGCCGTTCTCCTTCAAGGAGCAGGGCCCCGACGACGTGCCGGTGTACGTGGCCGACCCCGAGCGGGCCGGGCGGGTCGCCGGGATCGCCGTCCGGCACGCGGCCCTCGGGCACAAGCCGAACGCCGACAAGAAGCTCGCGCTGGTCTTCACGGCGTATCCGACCAAGCACTCCCGGGTCGGCAACGCGGTCGGTCTCGACACCCCGGTGTCCGCGGTCCGGGTCCTGGACGCGCTCCGGGACGCGGGGTACTCGCTCACCCAGTACCCGTCCGACGGCGACGAGTTGATCCACCGGCTCATCGAGGCGGGCGGTCACGACGTGGAGTGGCTGACCGAGGACCAGCTGGCCGCGGCACCCGCGCGGGTGCCGCTGGCCGACTACCGGGCCTGGTTCGAGAAGCTGGACCCGGAGCTGCGGGACCGGATGCGGGAGGCGTGGGGCGAGCCTCCGGGCTCGCTGTACGTCGACGGGGACGACATCGTGCTCGCGTCGCTCCGGTTCGGGAACGTCGTGGTGATGATCCAGCCGCCGCGCGGCTTCGGGGAGAACCCGATCGCGATCTACCACGACCCGGACATGCCGCCGTCGCACCACTACCTGGCCGCGTACCGCTGGCTGGAGAACGGTTTCGGTGCCGACGCGATCGTGCACATGGGCAAGCACGGGACGATGGAGTGGCTGCCCGGCAAGGGCCTCGGGCTGAGCGCCGGCTGCGCGCCGGACGCCGTGCTGGGCGACCTGCCGCTGATCTACCCGTTCATCGTCAACGACCCCGGCGAGGGCACCCAGGCCAAGCGGCGCGGGCACGCCACCGTCGTCGACCACCTCGTCCCGCCGATGGCGCGCGCCGACACCTACGGCGACCTGGCCAAGCTGGAGCAGCTGCTCGACGAGTACGCCCTCGTCTCCGACCTGGACCCGACGAAGGCGCCGGCGGTCCGCGCGCAGATCTGGACGCTGGTCAAGGCGGCCGAACTCCACCACGACCTGCACGTGGACGACCAGCCGGACGACGAGGCCTTCGACGAGTTCGTCATGCACATCGACGGCTACCTGTGCGAGATCAAGGACGTGCAGATCCGCGACGGCCTGCACGTCCTGGGCGGCGGCCCGGCCGGCGAGCCGCGTGTCAACCTCGTACTGGCGGTGCTGCGCGCCTCGCAGGTGTGGGGCGGACGGGCGAACGCGCTGCCGGGGCTGCGGGCCTCGCTGGCCGAGCACTTCGGGCTGGTGGAGAAGGAGCTGCTGGCCGAGCCGGGCGCCCCGGTGAAGGTGCCGGTGGAGCTGACGGAGCTGGTGGAGGGTCCGGCGCGGTCGGCGGCCGACGCGATCGACCTGCTTGAGCAGCTGTGCCGGCGGATGGCCGAGGGCATGGAGTCCCGGGCCTGGGACACCGCGGCCGTACCGGCCCTGGTGCGCGAGGTGCTCGGCGGCGAACTCCCGGGCGCGGTGGCCGTGCTGGAGTTCGCCTGCGCGGAGGTCGTGCCGCGCCTCGCCCGGACCACGGACGAGATCGGGCACATCCTGCGTGCTCTGGACGGCGGCTACGTCCCGGCGGGACCGTCAGGCTCCCCGACCCGCGGCCTGGTCAACGTCCTGCCGACCGGCCGGAACTTCTACTCCGTCGACCCGAAGGCGATCCCGTCCCGGCTGAGCTGGGAGGTGGGCCAGTCGCTCGCGGACTCGCTGATCCAGCGGTACCTGAGCGACACCGGCGAGTACCCGGAGTCCGTCGGCCTCACGGTGTGGGGCACGTCCGCGATGCGCACCCAGGGTGACGACATCGCGGAGATCCTGGCGCTGCTGGGCTGCCGCCCGGTCTGGGACGACGCGTCGCGCCGGGTGACGGGCTTCGAGGTGGTGCCGCCGGCGGAGCTGGGACGGCCGCGCGTCGACGTCACGGTGCGCATCTCGGGCTTCTTCAGGGACGCGTTCCCGCACGTGGTGGGGCTGATCGACGACGCGGTGCGGGCGGTGGCGGAGCTGGACGAGCCCGCCGACCGCAACTACGTGCGCGCCCACGCCGACGAGGACACCGCCGAGCACGGCGACCGGCGCCGGGCCACGGCCCGCATCTTCGGTTCCAAGCCCGGTGCGTACGGCGCCGGTCTGCTGCCGCTGATCGACGCCCGCAACTGGCGCAGCGACGCGGACCTCGCCGAGGTGTACGCGGTGTGGGGCGGCTACGCCTACGGGCGCGGGCTCGACGGGCGGGCGGCGCGCGGCGACATGGAGACGGCGTTCCGGCGGATCGCGGTGGCGGCGAAGAACGTGGACACCCGCGAGCACGATCTCGTCGACGCCGACGACTACTTCCAGTACCACGGCGGCATGGTCGCCATGGTGCGCCATCTGACCGGGTCGAGCCCCGAGGCGTACGTCGGCGACTCCGCCACCCCCGACCAGGTGAAGACCCGGACGCTGGGCGAGGAGACCCACCGCGTCTTCCGCGCCCGGGTGGTCAACCCGCGCTGGATGGCGGCGATGCGGCGGCACGGCTACAAGGGCGCCTTCGAGATGGCGGCCACCGTGGACTACCTCTTCGGGTACGACGCCACGGCCGGGGTCGTGGACGACTGGATGTACGAGAAGCTCAGCGCCGAGTACGTCTTCGACCCGGAGAACCGGGACTTCATGAGGAAGTCCAACCCCTGGGCGCTGCGGGGCGTCGCGGAGCGGCTGCTGGAGGCGGCGGACCGCGGGCTGTGGGCGGAGCCGGACCAGGAGACCCTGGACCGGCTCCGGGCGACCTACCTCGAACTCGAGGGAGAGCTGGAGGGAGACGCGTGAGCGCCGCGAGGATCCCCGCGCCGGCGGGGAGCACACCAGTACACCGCCCGCCGTCGGCGACACGGCTGGAGCGTCCCCGCGTCAGCGGGGAGCAGGCTTCGACCACGGCGGCTCCGGGGCCTGTTCACGAGTGGTCCCGGCACGAGTCCCCCGAAGGAGTGATCATCGCGTGAGCACCCCCTATCCCTTCACCGCCCTGGTCGGACAGGACGACCTCCGCCTGGCCCTGCTGCTGAACGCGGTGAGCCCGGCCGTCGGCGGTGTGCTGGTCCGTGGGGAGAAGGGCACCGCGAAGTCCACGGCCGTGCGGGCGCTGTCGGCGCTCATGCCGGAGGTGGACGTCGTCTCCGGGTGCCGCTTCTCCTGCGACCCCGACTCCCCCGACCCGGGCTGCCCGGACGGTCCGCACGAGCCGGGCGCCTTCGCCTCGCGCCCGGCGCGGATGGTCGAGCTGCCCGTCGGCGCCTCCGAGGACCGGCTGGTCGGCGCCCTCGACATCGAGCGGGCGCTCTCGGAGGGCGTCAAGGCCTTCGAGCCGGGGCTGCTGGCCGACGCGCACCGCGGGATCCTCTACGTCGACGAGGTCAACCTCCTCCACGACCACTTGGTCGACCTCTTGTTGGACGCCGCCGCGATGGGCGCCTCCTACGTCGAGCGCGAGGGCGTGTCCGTGCGGCATGCCTCGAAGTTCCTGCTCGTCGGGACGATGAATCCCGAAGAGGGAGAGCTGAGGCCCCAATTGCTGGACCGTTTCGGCCTCACCGTCGAGGTCGCCGCCTCGCGCGAACCCGACCAGCGCGTGGAGGTCGTACGACGCCGGCTGGCGTACGACGACGATCCGCCGGGTTTCGCCGCGCGCTGGGCCGACGAGGAGACCGCCGTACGGGCGCGGATCGTGGCGGCGCGGGAGCTGCTGCCGTCGGTGGGGCTCGGTGACGGGGCGCTCAGGCAGATCGCGGCGACCTGTGCCGCCTTCGAGGTGGACGGTATGCGGGCCGACATCGTGATGGCCCGGACGGCGACCGCGCTGGCGGCGTGGGCCGGGCGGACGGAGGTGCTCGCGGAGGACGTGCGGCGGGCGGCGCTGCTGGCGCTCCCGCACCGGCGGCGGCGCAACCCGTTCGACGCGCCGGGGCTCGACAAGGACAAGCTGGACGAGACGCTGGAGGAGTTCGGCGGGCAGGACGGGGACGGTGGCGGAGACGACGATCCCGATCCGGGTCCCGGCGGCGGCCCCGGTGGGCAACCCGACCCCGATGACGCTCCCCAGGGCGATGGCGACACCGCCGCGCGGCCCGAGGCCGGGGAGGGCGGCGAGCCGCACTCTTCCGGTGGTGCCGGTGAACAGTCCCCGGCGCGTGCCGCCGACCCGTTCCGCACCAGGGTGCTGAGCGTGCCGGGGCTCGGGGAGGGTGCCGCCGGGCGACGGTCCCGCGCACGGACCGAGCACGGGCGGACGACGGGGGCCCGCCGCCCCCGGGGGGCGCTGACCAAGCTGCACCTGGCCGCCACCGTGCGGGCGGCGGCGCCGCACCAGCGGGCGCGGGGCCGGTCGGGCCGCGGGCTGGTCGTGCGCGGGGACGATCTCAGGCAGGCGGTGCGCGAGGGGCACGAATCCAACCTGGTGCTGTTCGCTGTCGACGCCTCCGGGTCGATGGCGGCGCGGCAGCGGATGAGCGCGGTGAAGGGTGCCGTGCTGTCGCTGCTGCTGGACGCCTACCAGCGGCGCGACAAGGTGGGCCTGGTGACGTTCCGGGGTTCGGCCGCGGATGTCGCGCTGCCGCCGACCTCGTCGGTGGACGCGGCGGCGGTCCGGCTGGAGTCGCTGCCGACGGGCGGGCGTACGCCGCTGGCGGCCGGGCTGCTCAAGGCGCACGAGGTGCTGCGGGTGGAGCGGCTGCGGGATCCGGCGCGGCGGGCGCTGGTCGTGGTGGTGACGGACGGGCGGGCCACGGGCGGACCCGAGCCGGTGGCGCTGGCGGGGCGGGCGGCGCGGCTGTTCGCGGCCGAGGGTGTCGCCTCCGTGGTCGTGGACTGCGAGTCGGGGCCGGTGCGGCTGGGACTCGCCGGGCAGCTCGCGGGTGAGCTGGGCGGTACGGCGGTGACGCTGGACGAGCTGCGGGCGGACTCGATCGCCGGGCTCGTGAGGGACGTGCAGGGCAGCAGGAGGGCCGCGTAATGCCGCAGGGGAAGCCGAGTGTCGTACCGGACGACGGACTGACGACGCGTCAGCGGCGCAACCGTCCGCTGGTGGTGGTGCACACGGGCGTCGGGAAGGGCAAGTCCACCGCCGCCTTCGGGCTGGCGCTGCGCGCCTGGAACCAGGGGTGGCCGATCGGGGTGTTCCAGTTCGTCAAGTCGGCGAAGTGGAAGGTCGGTGAGGAGAACGCCCTGCGAGTGCTCGGCGCCAGTGCTGAGGGCGGCGGCGTCGACTGGCACAAGATGGGCGAGGGCTGGTCCTGGGTCCAGCGGGACGCCCAGATGGACAACGAGGAGAAGGCCCGGGAGGGCTGGGAGCAGGTCAAGCGCGATCTGGCCGCCGAGACGTACCGGCTGTACGTGCTGGACGAGTTCGCCTACCCGATGCACTGGGGGTGGGTCGACACCGACGAGGTGGTGTCCGTGCTGCGTGAGCGGCCCGGGACCCAGCATGTCGTGATCACGGGGCGGAACGCACCCGACGCCCTCGTGGAGTTCGCCGACCTCGTCACCGACATGTCCAAGGTCAAGCATCCGATGGACGCGGGGCAGAAGGGGCAGAGGGGCATCGAGTGGTGACCTCCGTGCCCCGCTTGGTGATCGCCGCTCCCTCGTCGGGCAGTGGCAAGACCACCGTCGCCACGGGGCTGATGGCCGCGCTGGCCTCGCGGGGTCTCGCCGTGTCCCCGCACAAGACCGGGCCCGACTACATCGACCCCGGGTACCACGCGCTCGCCACCGGACGGGCGGGCCGCAACCTCGACGCGTACCTGTGCGGGCCCGAGCTGGTCGGTCCGCTGTTCCTGCACGGGGCGCGCGGGTGCGACATCGCCGTCGTCGAGGGCGTGACGGGGCTGTACGACGGGGCCGCGGGCGAAGGTGAGCTGGCCTCCACCGCACAGGTCGCCAAGCTGCTGCGGGCGCCGGTCGTGCTGGTCGTGGACGCGTCGTCGCAGTCGCGGTCGGTGGCGGCGCTGGTGCACGGGTTCGTGAGCTGGGACCCGGAGGTGCGGGTCGGGGGCGTGATCCTGAACAAGGTCGCCTCGGACCGGCACGAGGGGCTGCTGAGGGAGGCGTTGGACTCCGTCGGGGTGCCGGTACTGGGTGTGCTGCGGCGGGCGCCGCAGGTCGATGTGCCGTCCCGGCACCTCGGGCTGGTGCCGGTCGCCGAGCGGGGCTCGCGGGCGGTGGACGCCGTCGCGGCGATGGCCGCGCAGGTTTCCGCCGGGTGTGATCTGGAGGCGTTGGTCGGGCTGGCACGCGGGGCCGGTGCGTTGTCCTGTGCGGGGTGGGACGCGGGTGAGGTCCTTGACTCCTCGCCCGCGCCGCCCCCTCCCGCTCCCGGACCCGGCGGCTCCGCCCCCGGGCCCCCGTTCCGGCCCGGACGGCCTCGTCCTCACACGCCGGACGGGCCGAAGCGCGTCGCCGTGGCCGGCGGGGCGGCCTTCACCTTCTCCTACGCCGAGCATTCCGAGCTGCTCTCCGCTGCCGGGGCCGAGGTCGTCGTCTTCGACCCGTTGCGGGACGAGGAACTGCCCGAGGGAACCGACGGGCTCGTCATCGGGGGTGGGTTTCCCGAGGTGTACGCCTCCGAGTTGTCGGCCAACGACGGGCTGCGGAAGTCCGTCGCCGAACTCGCCCTGAGCGGTGCTCCCGTCGCCGCCGAATGTGCCGGGCTGCTCTATCTGTGCCGGGACCTGGACGGGCTGCCGATGTGCGGGGTGCTGGACGCCTCCGCGCGGATGTCGGAGCGGCTGACGCTGGGCTACCGCGACGCCGTCGCCGTGTCCGACGGCGCGCTGGCCGTGGCGGGGACGCGGATGCGGGGGCACGAGTTCCATCGGACGGTCGTGGAGCCGGGGGCCGGGGCGGCGCCGGCGTGGGGGATGCGGGCGCCCGAGCGGCGCGTCGAGGGATTCGTGGAGCGCGGTGTGCACGCGAGCTATCTGCACACGCACTGGGCGGCCGAGCCCGGTGTCGCCCGTCGGTTCGTGGAGAGGTGCCGGACGTCATGAGCAGCAGGCTGATCGGTGTGGGAGTCGGGCCCGGGGACCCCGAACTGGTGACCGTCAAGGGGGTCAACGCGCTGCGCGACGCCGACGTGGTCGTCGTGCCGGTCATGGACACCGGCGAGCGGGGGCGGGCCGAGGCGACCGTCCTGCACTACGTGGGCGCCGAGAAGGTCGTACGGGTCGTGTTCGCGCTGAACGAGCGCACCGACCGGGCGCGGCGCGAGGCGGCCTGGGACACGGCCGGGGAGCGGGTGGCCGGGCTGCTGCGGGACAACGGTGCCGTCGCCTTCGCGACCATCGGTGACCCCAACGTGTACTCGACCTTCACCTATCTCGCGCAGACCGTCGGCGACCTGGTGCCCGGCACCGTCGTGGAGACCGTGCCGGGGATCACCGCCATGCAGGATCTCGCGGCGCGGTCGGGGGCGGTGCTGACCGAGGGCACCGAGCCGTTGACGCTGGTGCCGGTCACCGCGGGGGCCGCCGTGCTCAAGGAGGCGTTGCGGGGGCCCGGCACGGTCGTCGCCTACAAGTTCGGCCGGCAGGCGGCCGAGGTGGCGGAGGCGCTGCGGGAGAGCGGGCGGCTGGACGACGCCGTGTGGGGTTCCGCGCTCGGGCTGCCGGAGGAGTCGGTACGGCCGGCCGGCGAGCTGGGCGGGGCGCCGCTGCCGTACCTGTCGACGCTCATCGCGCCCGCCCGGCGCGAGGGCGGACGGGGCGGCAAACTGTGAGCGCCCTCGGCTCATTCGGCGATGCCCACCACCAGCCAGATGAACGCCGCCCCGGCGACCGTGCAGAGCAGGGTAGCCGGGGCGGGGTGCTCGTGGTGGGCCTCGGGCAGGATCTCGGCCGCGGCGAGGTAGAGCAGGACGCCGCCGAAGAGGCCGAGATAGGCGCCGAGCGCGCCCTCCGGGATCGTGAAGAGGAGGGTGGAGGCGGCGCCGAGGACGGGGGCCAGCGCGTCGGCGACCAGCATCGCGATGGCGCGGCGGCGGGCGTTCCCGTACAGGCTGGTGAGCGTGTAGGTGTTGAAGCCGTCGGCGAAGTCGTGGGCGATCACGGCCATCGCGACCGCCGCGCCCATGCCGCCGCCGACCTGGAAGGCGGCGCCGATCGCCACGCCGTCCATCGCGCTGTGCCCGACCATCGCGGCCGCGGCCGTCAGGCCCACCTCGGGCGAGCGGTGCCCGTGCTCGTCGCCGCCGTGCGCGGCGCGGCGGGCCGCCAGCAGGCGTTCCACCAGGTGCGCCAGCAGGAATCCGGCGACGAAGAGCAGCAGTGCCGCGGGCACGCCGAACACCTCGTCGCCCGCCGCCTCCAGCGCCTCCGGCAGCAGGTCGAGGCCGACCACGCCCAGCATCAGGCCGCCGGCCAGGCCCAGGACCAGGTGGCGCCGGTCGGTCACGCGCTGTGCCGTCCAGCCGCCGGCCAGCGTCATCACGAACGCGCCGAGCGCGACGAAGACCGCCATGGGCCCTTGGTATCCGATCGCCCCGCGTTCACGCGCGTCCGACAGCAGCAACCACAGTAAATATGCGCAGGAGAGGACCGAAATCGATGGCTTCCGTGGCTTCCACGGCTCCCGGCACCGAGGGGCGGGCCGGCAAGGTGACCTTCGTCGGTGCCGGGCCCGGCGCCGCCGATCTGCTGACGTTCCGGGCGGCGCGCGCGATCGCCGACGCGGACGTGGTGATCTGGGCGGCGAGCCTCGTCCAGGCGGAGGTGCTCCAGCACGCGCGGGAGGGCGCCGAAGTGCTGGACTCGGCGACGATGTCGCTGGAGGACGTCGTCGCCGTCTACCGGCGGGCGCGCGAGGAAGGGCTGCGGGTGGCCCGTATCCACTCCGGCGACCCGGCGCTGTGGGGCGGCACGCAGGAGCAGCTCGACCGGTGTGCGGAGATCGGCATCCCGACCGAGATCGTGCCCGGTGTCTCCGCGTTCTCCGCGGTCGCCGCACTCGCGCGGCGGGAGCTGACCATCCCGGAGGTGGCGCAGTCGGTGGTCCTCACCCGGCTCGGCGGCGGCAAGACGCCGATGCCGCCCGGGGAGGAGGTCCGCGAGTTCGCGAAGCACGGCACGACCATGGCGGTCTTCCTGTCGGCGGCCCGCAGCGGGCAGTTGGTGCGGGAGCTGCTGGAGGGCGGCTATCCGACCGGGACGCCGGTCGTCGTCGCCCACCAGGCCACCTGGCCCGAGGAGCTGGTCGTGCGGTGCACGATCGGGACCCTGGAGCAGACGGTCAAGGAGCACAAGCTCTGGAAGCACACCCTGTTCCTGGTCGGCCCCGCCCTCGACGCGCGCGGCACCCGCTCGCACCTCTACCACCCGGGGCACTTCCACGGATATCGCAAGGCCGACCCCGAGGCGCGCCGGGAGCTGCGCTCGCGGGGTGCGAGCACGTGATCACCGTGGTCGGGACGGGCACCGGTGCGGCGCCCGCCGGGGACGCCGCCGCCGGTGCGGAGCTGGTCGTCGGCGGCCGGCGGCATCTGGACGCCGTGCGGCTTCCGCAGGGGGCCGAGACGGTCGTCCTCGGGGCTCTGGCGCCGGCCCTCGACACGGTCGCTGAGTACGTCGCCGAGGAGCGTCCGGTGCTCGTGCTGGCCTCCGGTGACCCGGGGTTCTTCGGGATCGTGCGGGCGCTGGCCGAGCGGTTCGGGCCCGGGCGGCTCGACGTCCGGCCCGGTGTGCCGTCGGTCGCCGCGGCCTTCGCGCGGGCCGGGCTTCCGTGGGACGACGCCGTGGTGGCCAGCGCGCACGGGCGGGACCTGCGGACGGCGGTGAACCTGTGCCGGGCGCACCCGAAGGTCGCCGTGCTGACGGGCCCGGGGGCCGGTCCGGCGGAGCTGGGGGCGGCGCTGCGGAGCGATGCCCGGGTACTCGTCGTGGCACGGGCGCTGGGCTCGGCCGAGGAGCGCGTCGAGCGGGTGACGCCCGCCGAGGCCGCCGTCCGGGACTGGGGGCCGGCGGTGAGTGTGGTGCTCTGCCTGGACGAGAGGCGTGCGCTTGGGCCGGTGCGGACGGTCGCGGGGCCGCGCCCCGGGCCCGCCGGGTGGGCGCTGGACGAGGACGCGTTCGCGCACCGGGACTCGATGATCACCAAGTTCGAGGTGCGGGCGCTGGCGCTGGCCAGGCTCGGTCCCCGGCCCGGCGACCTGGTGTGGGACGTCGGCGCGGGCTCCGGGTCGGTGGCCGTGGAGTGTGCGCGGCTGGGTGCCGCCGTCACCGCCGTCGAGAGAACGCCGGACGGCGTCCGGCGGGTCCGGGCCAACGCCGCCGCGCACGGCGTCGACGTCCGGGTGGTGCACGGGGCGGCGCCCGCGGTGCTGTCCGATCTGGACGACCCGGATGCCGTGTTCGTGGGCGGGGGCGGGCGCGAGCTGCCCGCGATCGTCGCGCGGTGCGCACGGCGGGCCCGGCGGGCCGTGGTCGTCTCCATGGCGGCACTTGACCGGGTGCCGGCGGCCCGCGAGGCGCTGCTCGGCGCGGGGCTGGAGTGCGACGGGGTGCTGCTGCAGTCGTCCCGGCTCGCGCCGCTGCCCGGGGACGTGGTCCGGCTCGCGGCCACCAATCCCGTCTTCCTGCTGTGGGGCGTGAGGCCGCACAGCCGTACCGAAGGAGTTTCCCCTTGATCGGCCTCATCTCCGCCACGGCGGCGGGAGCGGCGGCGCGGGACCGGCTGGCCGCGGCGTGGCCGGACCGCACGCGGGTGTACGGGGGTCCCGTCGCGGGCGCCGTGCGGACCGCGTTCGCCGAGTGCGAGCGGCTCGTGTGCTTCCTGGCCACGGGGGCCGTGGTCCGGCTCGTGGCGCCGCTTCTGGACGACAAGCGGACCGACCCGGGTGTGGTGTGCGTCGACGAGGGCGGGCGGTTCGCCGTGTCGCTGGTCGGCGGGCACGGGGGCGGCGCGAACGAACTCGCCCGCGCGGTCGGCGAGGTGCTGGGCGCGGAGCCGGTGGTGACGACGGCGACCGACGCCGTCGGACTGGCCGGCCTGGACACGCTCGGACTGCCCGTGGCGGGCGATGTCGCCGGGGTCTCGCGGGCCCTGCTGGACGGCGAGCCGGTCGCGCTGCGGGCGGAGGTGGCCTGGCCGCTGCCGCCACTGCCGGTCGCGGCGGACGGGCCGGACGGCACGCACGGCACGGACGGCACGGACGGCACGGACGGACGAGACGGCACGCACGGCACGCACGGACGAGACGGAAGAGACAGGGCGGACAGACGAGACAAGCCAGATGGACCGGACGGACCGGACGGACCGGACGGACCGGACGGACCGGACGGACCGGACGGACCGGACGGGTCGTACGGGTCGTACACGATCCGGCTGACGGACCGTCTGGTGGAGCCGGCCGAGGGCGAGGCCGTCCTGCGTCCGCCGTCCCTGGTCGTCGGTGTGGGCGCCTCCAGGGGCGCGCCGGTGGACGAGGTGCTCGGGCTGGTGGAGGTGGCCCTGCGCGACGCGGGGCTGTCCGCCGCGTCGGTCGCCGAACTGGCCACCGTGGACGCCAAGGCGACAGAGCCCGGGATCGTCGGGGCCGCCGAGCGGCTGGGCGTCCCCCTGGTGACCTACCCGGCCGACGAGCTGGCGGGCGTCGAGGTGCCCAACCCCTCCGACGCCCCGCTCGCGGCCGTGGGCACCCCGTCGGTCGCGGAGGCCGCGGCACTGGTGCGCGGGGGCGAGCTCCTCGTGCCCAAGCGCAAGTCGGCGGCGGTTCCCGCGATGGCGACCTGTGCCGTCGTACGGCGGCCGGCGCGCGGACGGCTCGCGGTGGTCGGGCTCGGGCCGGGCGCCCGGGACCTGGTGACGCCGCGGGCGCGTGCGGAACTGCGGCGGGCCTCGGTACTGGTCGGCCTCGACCAGTACGTCGACCAGATCCGCGACCTGCTGCGGCCCGGCACGCGGGTCCTGGAGTCGGGGCTGGGCGCCGAGGAGGAGCGGGCCAGGACGGCCGTCGAGGAGGCCAGGCGCGGGCACGCCGTCGCGCTGATCGGCAGCGGGGACGCCGGGGTGTACGCCATGGCCTCGCCCGCGCTGGCCGAGGCGTCCGACGACATCGACGTGGTCGGGGTGCCGGGCGTGACGGCGGCGCTGGCGGCCGGGGCGATCCTGGGGGCGCCGCTCGGCCACGACCACGTGTCGATCAGCCTGTCCGACCTGCACACGCCGTGGGAGGTCATCGAGCGGCGGGTGCGGGCGGCGGCGGAGGCGGACCTCGTCGTGACGTTCTACAACCCGCGCAGCCGGGGCCGCGACTGGCAACTGCCCAAGGCGCTCGCGGTGCTCGCCGAGCACCGGGAGCCGACGACACCGGTGGGGGTCGTGCGCAACGCCTCGCGCCCCGACGAGTCGAGCCGCCTGTCCACGCTCGCCGCTCTCGACCCGGCGACGGTCGACATGATGACGGTCGTCACGGTGGGCAACACCGCGACCCGGGAGATCGCCGGGCGCATGGTGACACCGCGCGGCTACCGCTGGCAGACGGACGACACCGCGCCACACGCGGAGCAGACCGCTGCCTCCGAGACCTTCGACGCGTCCGAGACATCCGAGGAGAACCTGTGACCACCCCGCCCGCCCTGCTCATCGCCGGACACGGCACCCGGGACCAGGCCGGAGCCGAGGCGTTCCGCGACTTCGTGCGCGAGCTGGGCCGCCGCCACCCCGAACTGCCCGTGGCGGGCGGCTTCATCGAGCTGTCCCCGCCGCCGCTGGGCGAGGCGGTCGCCGAGCTGGTCGAGCGCGGTGTGCGCCGGTTCGCGGCGGTCCCGCTGATGCTGGTGTCCGCCGGGCACGCCAAGGGCGACATCCCGGCGGCCCTGTCCCGCGAACGGGAGCGCCACCCCGGGATCACCTACACCTACGGCCGCCCGCTGGGCCCGCACCCCGCCCTGCTGCGGGTGCTGGAGCGGCGACTGGCGGAGGCGGTCGACCCGTCCTGGGACCCCGCCGAGGTGACCGTGCTGCTGGTCGGGCGCGGGTCGACGGACCCGGACGCCAACGCCGAGGTGTTCAAGGCGGCGCGGCTGCTGTGGGAGGGGCGCGGGTACGCGGCCGTGGAGACGGCGTTCGTGTCGCTGGCGAAGCCGGACGTGCCGGACGGCCTGGACCGGTGCGTGCGGCTGGGGGCGCGGCGCGTCGTGGTGCTGCCGTACTTCCTGTTCACCGGCATCCTCCCGGACCGGGTCCGGCACCAGAGCGAGGAGTGGGCCGCCGCGCACCCGCAGACCGAGGTGCGGTCGGCGGACGTCGTCGGGCCGGAGCCGGAACTGCTCGACCTGGTGTGGGAGCGGTACGAGGAAGCCGTCGAGGGCGACCTGCGGATGAACTGCGACAGTTGCGTGTACCGGATCGCGCTGCCGGGCTTCGAGGACAAGGTGGGGCTGCCGCAGCAGCCGCACTTCCACCCCGACGACGACGGCGACCACCACCACGGGCACCATCACGGGCATGGACACGCACACTCGCACGCACACTGAGGCCGGGGCCGGGGCCGGAGGGCGCGACCACGACCTGCGGCACCACGGGGACGCCGAGGTGCGCGACGACGGTTCGGCGCTGGTCGACCTCGCGGTGAACGTCCGCACCGGCACTCCCCCGGCCTGGCTGCGCGAGCACGTCGCCGCCTCGCTCGGCTCGCTCGCCGCCTACCCGGACGGGCGGGCCGCGCGGGCGGCGGTGGCGGCGCGGCACGGGCTGCCGGTGCGGCGGGTGCTGCTGACGGCGGGCGCCGCGGAGGCGTTCGTACTGCTGGCGCGGGCGCTGGAGGCGCGCCGGCCGGTCGTGGTGCATCCCCAGTTCACCGAGCCCGAGGCCGCGCTGCGGGACGCGGGGCACACGGTGGGCCGGGTGCTGTTGCGGGAGGAGGACGGTTTCCGGCTGGATCCGGCGGCGGTCCCCGAGGACGCCGACCTGGTGGTGGTCGGCAACCCGACCAACCCGACGTCGGTACTGCACCCGGCGGACGCGATCGCGGCCCTGGCCCGTCCCGGGCGGACGCTGGTCGTGGACGAGGCGTTCATGGACGCGGTGCCGGGCGAGCGGGAAGCGCTTGCCGGGCGGACGGACGTCCCGGGGCTGGTCGTCCTGCGCAGCCTCACCAAGACGTGGGGGCTGGCGGGGCTGCGCATCGGGTACGTCCTGGCCGCCCCGGAGACGATCGCGGGCCTGGAGCGCGCCCAGCCGCTGTGGCCCGTGTCCACGCCCGCGCTGGCGGCGGCCGAGGCGTGTGTGGCACCCCGGGCCCTGGCGGAGGCCGCGCACGCCGCCCACCGCATCGCCGCGGACCGGGACCGGCTCGTCGCCGGGCTCGCCGGGCTCGCCGGTGCCGGGCTGCGGGTCGCCGGACCGGCCGAGGGTCCCTTCGTCCTGGTCGGTGTTCCGGGCGCCGCCGCCGTACGGCACCGGCTGCGCGGCCTCGGGTACGCGGTCCGGCGCGGGGACACGTTCCCGGGGCTGGGCGCGGAGTGGCTGCGGCTGGCGGTACGGGACCGGGCGACGACGGAAGGTTTCCTGCGGGCGCTGGAGCGGGCGGTGGCGGACCCGGCCTGAGGCGTGCGCGGCGCCCCGGCCGGTCCCCGCTTGGTGGTCAGTCGGCCGAGGCGGGCGCAGCGCCCGGCCGACTCCCTTGCGGTCAGCCGCGCTTGCGCCGGGCCAGGACCAGGGCCCCGCCGCCCGCCAGGACCAGTGCGGCGGCACCGGCCGCCACGTACGGCGTCGCGGAACTGCCGCCCGTCTCGGCCAGGTCGGCCTCCGTGCGGGCGCCCTGGGCCTTCACGTCGGCCGCGGGTCCGGCCACGGGTCCGGCGTCCCGCTCGTCCCGTCCTGCCGGGGGTTCGGCCTTCGCCGGGGGCTGCCCGGCCTCGTCCGCCGGGGCGGCCGGTGACTCGCACGTCGCCTCGGCGAGGGTCACGGTGCCGTCGACCTCGGCCACGTTCAGGTCGAGGGGGTCGACGGAGACCTTGAGCGCGAGCGCGGTGGCGGCGGCCGTGCGGGAGGTGGTCTGCGTCTTCGAGAGGTCGAGCCGCACCTCGCCGACACCGGGCACCTCGACCTGCGTCGGCCCGCCGGTGGTGAGCGCGACCTTCTTGCCGAGGACCGTCACAGGACCCAGCAGGCCGGCGTCGGCGACCGGCCGCTTCCCGGCCTCGCAGGTCGCCGTGGACGTGACCTCCGCGACCTCGATCACCGACAGCAGCGGCAGACCGGGGACGTGCAGCCTGACGCGGGCCAGTGTGGTGGAGCCCTCGCTCTTGTGGGCGGTCGCCGTCGCTCCGGCCTCGGCGACGTCGGCGCGCAGGACGCCGAAGGGCTTTCCGCCGTCCACGCCGTCGAGCCGGGCGGTCAGCGCGGTCTTCTCGGCGCTCCCGGGTGCCTGCACCTCGTTGAGGGTGACCGCGAGCGGGACGTTCACGGTCTTGTTGAGCAGGGAGACGTCGAGCCCGGTACGCAGGACGGTGGCGCTCGCGCGGCCGTGGCCGCCGGTCGCGTGGGCGGAGCCCGCGCCGGCCAGGGCAGCGGGGCCCGAGGCCAGGACCGTGGCCGCCGCGACGGTGGCGAGACGGCGTGCGGGCATGTGGAAGGTGTTGCCGTTCAAGGTGGTGGGACCCCCAGGGAGACATGCGTGCGGGACACGCATGAGCGACGTGCTTGGGACCCGGAAAGAATGTCCCCGCGCCCACCGAACCGTCAGCGAAGCCGGGGCACTTCACCCCTTCGTGGGGTTTTGGCGCACCTTTTCGATTATTCCTGCACGGGCGTTCCCCGGCGTCACCCTCGTCGGCTAACCGACGACCCGCCCGTTGAGCACCACCCGGCGCGGAGCGGTGAGCACGCGCACGTCCGCGCGCGGGTCCTGTTCGTACACCACCAAGTCCGCCGGTGCGCCCTCCTCCAGGCCGGGACGGCCGAGCCAGCGCCGGGCGGCCCAGGTCGTCGCGGCGAGGGCCTCGACGGGCGGGATGCCGGCGGTGACCAGTTCCGCGACCTCCGCCCCGGCCAGTCCGTGGGCCAGGGCGCCGCCCGCGTCGGTGCCGACGAAGACCGGGATTCCGGCGTCGTGGGCGTTGCGCACGGTGTCGTAGCGGCGTTCGTGCAGTCGGCGCATATGGGCCGACCAGCGCGGGAACCGGGACTCGCCGCCGTCGGCGAGCGCGGGGAAGGTGGCGATGTTGACCAGGGTCGGCACGATGGCGACGCCGCGCTCGGCGAAGAGGGGGATCGTGTCGTCCGTCAGCCCCGTGGCGTGCTCGACGCAGTCGATGCCGGCCTCGACCAGATCACGCAGGGAGTCCTCGGCGAAGCAGTGCGCGGTGACGCGGGCACCCAGGCGGTGGGCCTCGGCGATGGCCGCCTCCACGGCGCCGCGCGGCCAGCAGGCCGACAGGTCGCCGAGGTCGCGGTCGATCCAGTCGCCGACCAGTTTCACCCAGCCGTCGCCGCGCAGGGCCTCCCGGGCGACGTACGCGACGAGGTCCTCGGGCTCGACCTCCCAGGCGTAGTTGCGGATGTAGCGGCGGGTGCGGGCGATGTGCCGACCGGCCCGGATGATCTTCGGGAGGTCCTCGCGGTCGTCGATCCAGCGGGTGTCGGAGGGCGAGCCGGCGTCGCGGATGAGGAGGGTGCCCGCCTCGCGGTCGGTCAGCGCCTGCTTCTCGGCGACGTCCTCGGGGACGGCCCCGTGCTGGTCGAGGCCGACGTGGCAGTGCGCGTCGACCAGGCCGGGCAGCGCCCACCCCTCGACGGTGCGGACGTCGGCCGCGCCGGTGGGACGGTCGTACGAGATCCGGCCGTCGATCACCCACAGCTCGTCCCGGGCCTCGTCCGGTCCGACGAGCACCCGACCCTTCACGTGCAGCACCGCGCGATCGCTCATGCCCCGCACCCTAGACCGGCTCCCGGCCCCGTTCGAAGGCCGGTCACCGGCCGCCGTTCCGGGCTGCGGCGCGGGCCCGTGTCCCGGTCGCGTACCCGGCCCCGACCGCGCTCGCGACGGCGGTGAGGGCGAGGACGGCGGCGGCGGGGTCGACGTAGCCGGGAACGTCGTCGCTGGTGTACTCGCCGCCGTCGGAGGTCTCGCAGACGAAGCCCGGCGGCAGGAAGGAGACCGCCTGGCCGAGGACGTGGCGGGCCCGCTCCTCGTGGCCGGGCGTGCGGCAGGGCGGCGCCGGCGCGGAACCGGTGCCGCCGTTCGACTCCATGACGGCGCCGGTCACGTGCAGCAGGCCCCAGGCGTAGGCCGCGAGGGCGGCCGCACCGGCGAACGCGGCGAGGGCGTGGAGCGGCGGCCCGGCACCCGGGCGGCCCCGGCACATCGGGCGGCGAGGACGCTCGCGCCGTGGCCGGTCAGGCCGGCGGCCGACACCACGGCGGCCAGGACGACCAGCAGGAGCAGCAGGAGCAGCAGGAGCACGGGGCCAGACCATCAGGCGGTGACCGCTTCGGCTGTGGCGGAAGCCGCGATTCCGGGCGTGGGGGTGTCGCAACGGATGGCCTCCGCCGCGAGTGACGGCGGGGTCCGTGGTTACTCTCGACTCCGTACGCGTCGTACGCGCGTCCGCACACGACGTATCCGCGTCGTACACCTGCCCGTGAGCGAAGAGAGCACCGTCGTGACCCACCCCTTCCTGGACCTCGCCCCGCTGAGCGCCGGCCGTTTCGCCGCGATCGAGGACCGGGTCGCGCGCCTGCTCGGCACCGGGCAGGACGTGGTGGTCATGCAGGGTGAGGCGCTGCTGCCGCTGGAGGGCGCGATCCGCGCCGCCGCCGGGCCGGGCACCGTCGCGCTGAACATCGTCACAGGGCCGTACGGGCAGACCTTCGGGAACTGGCTGCGGGACTGCGGAGCCACCGTGCACGACCTCGCCGTGCCGTTCCACACGGCCGTCTCCGCCGAGCAGGTCGGCCGTGCCCTCACCGCGCACCCGGAGATCGACTTCGTGTCCCTGGTGCACGCCGAGGCGGCGACCGGGAACACCAACCCGGTCGCGGAGATCGGCGAGGTGGTGCGGGCGCACGGCGCGCTGTTCTACCTGGACGCGGTGGCCTCCGTGGGCGCCGAGCCGGTGCTGCCGGACGCGTGGGGCGTGGACCTGTGCGTCATCGGCGCGCAGAAGGCGATGGGCGGCCCGGCCGGGGTGTCGGCGGTGTCGGTGAGCGAGCGGGCGTGGGCCCGGATGGCGGCGAACCCGGACGCTCCACGGCGGTCGTACCTGTCCCTCCTCGACTGGAAGGAGCGCTGGATCGACGGCGGGCGCAAGGCGCTGCCGCACGCGCCGGCGCAGCTGGAGATGCTCGCGCTGGAGGCGTGCGTGGAGCGCATCGAGGCGGAGGGCCCGGAGACGGTGATGGCACGGCACGCGTCCGCCGCTGCGGCCACCCGGGCCGGAGCGCTCGCGCTGGGCGGTCTGGAACCGTACGTGTACGAGGCGAGGGACGCGGCGCCGGTCGCGACGACGTTGCGGGCGCCGTCGGACGTCGACGCGTCCGCGCTGGTGGCCCGCGCCCTGGACGCCGACCCGGCGCTGCCACTGGCCGCGGGCGGGGGCGCCCTGGCCGGCGAGATGATCCGGGTCAACCACTACGGCCCGGACGCGACGCGCGGGGCCGTGCAGAGCTGTCTGGCGGCACTGGGTGCCGCGCTGGCCGATCGGGGTCTGCGGGCCGACCTGGAGGCCGGACGGCGGGCCGTGGAGGAGGCGTGGGAGCGGCCGGGCGGAGCCGGTCTTTCGGGAGGATGAATTCGAGGGAATTCCCGAAGCTCGCGCGGGCAGAAATTACGAATTCCGCTCAGCACAGCTTCCCGTATTCTTCTGCCCGCTTTTTCGGGACCTAAACACAAAGATTCCGCTACGGCGGAACCTCACATTTCGGGCACGTCTCGTCCAGGTTACCCGATTGTGACCCGATCCACATGCTGCCCGTTTTGCGGCGTACGCCCCCCAGAAATCGCCTCATATCGCCGCCGCCTCGCACGCGAGCACGCGCTCGCGTGATAACACACAACGCCTCCACACGTAACCCCTCTCGGCGATGCAATTTCGAATTTCACTGGGTAAATTTAATTTGCATGACTGCCGCGCAAGCAGACCTGCAAATCGACCGTCCGAGAGTGGCCGACGGGGCCGCGCTGTGGCGGATAGCGAGGGATTCCGAGGTCCTCGACCTGAACTCCTCGTACAGCTATCTGCTCTGGTGCCGTGACTTCGCCGCCACTTCGGCCGTCGCCCGCGACGGGCACGGCGTGCCGGTCGGCTTCGTCACCGGCTACGTACGGCCGGACAGCCCGGACACCCTGCTCGTATGGCAGGTGGCGGTGGACGAGGCGTACCGTGGTCGTAGGCTCGCTGCCTCGCTGGTCGACGGACTGGCAGCCCGGGTGGCGCGCGAGCGCGGAGTGACCACCGTGGAGACAACGATCTCCCCCGACAACACGGCGTCCCAGCGACTGTTCACCTCGTTCGCCGAGCGCCACGGCGCCCGGCTGGAGCGCGAAGTGCTGTTCGACACGGAAGTGTTCCCCGACGGGCCGCACGAGCCCGAGGTCCTGTACCGCATCGGCCCGCTGCCGGCCTCCGGCGGCTGACGCCCCTCGCCGGGCCGCCGGGCCACCCCCGCACCGTCCGGCCCCCAGACTTCCCGGCCGGGACCGCGACCGGTTCCACCGGATCCGTACGACCTTCCACTCCCACCCTCACCCCACGAGGAGCGATTTGTCGTGACCATCACCCAGCCCGACCTCAGCGTCTTCGAGACCGTCGAGTCCGAGGTGCGCAGCTACTGCCGCGGCTGGCCCACCGTCTTCGACCGTGCGGTCGGCAGCCGCATGTACGACGAGGACGGCCACGAGTACCTCGACTTCTTCGCCGGAGCGGGCTCGCTCAACTACGGGCACAACAACGCCGTCCTGAAACGCGCGCTGATCGACTACCTGGAGCGGGACGGCGTCACGCACGGTCTCGACATGTCGACCACCGCGAAGCGCCGCTTCCTGGAGACGTTCCAGAACACCATCCTGCGGCCGCGCGACCTGCCGTACAAGGTCATGTTCCCGGGCCCGACGGGCACCAACGCCGTGGAGTCCGCGCTGAAGCTGGCGCGCAAGGTGAAGGGGCGCGAGTCGATCGTGTCGTTCACCAACGCCTTCCACGGCATGTCGCTGGGCTCGCTCGCCGTGACCGGCAACGCCTTCAAGCGGGCCGGCGCCGGCGTCCCGCTGGTGCACGGCACGCCCATGCCGTTCGACAACTACTTCGACGGCACCGTCGAGGACTTCATCTGGTTCGAGCGGCTGCTCGAGGACCAGGGCTCCGGTCTGAACAAGCCGGCCGCCGTGATCGTCGAGACCGTGCAGGGCGAGGGCGGCATCAACGTCGCCCGGACCGAGTGGCTGCGCGCCCTGGCCGAGCTGTGCGAGCGCCAGGACATGCTGCTCATCGTCGACGACATCCAGATGGGCTGCGGCCGTACCGGCGCCTTCTTCTCCTTCGAGGAGGCGGGCATCACGCCGGACATCGTCACCGTCTCCAAGTCGATCAGCGGGTACGGCATGCCGATGGCGCTGACCCTGTTCAAGCCCGAGCTGGACGTCTGGGAGCCGGGCGAGCACAACGGCACCTTCCGCGGCAACAACCCGGCCTTCGTCACGGCGACCGCCACGCTGGAGGCCTACTGGGCCGACGGGTCGGCGATGGAGAAGCAGACCCGCGAGCGCGGCGAGCAGGTCGAGCAGCACATGATCGCCATCACCGAGGAGAACCTCGCCGACGTCAAGGAGTACCGGGGCCGCGGTCTGGTCTGGGGCCTGGAGTTCCACGACAAGGACCGGGCGGGTCGGGTCGCCAAGCGGGCCTTCGAGCTCGGGCTGCTCATCGAGACCTCCGGTCCCGAGAGCGAGGTCGTCAAGCTGCTGCCGGCGCTCACCATCACGTCCGACGAGCTGGACGAGGGCATGAAGACCCTGGCCCGGGCCGTGCGCGAGACCGCATGACCGGCTGACCGTCCGACGGCAGGCCCGTCCGACACCACCACCAGTGCTTCCGGCGCCTTCGGCCCGCGCGGCCGAGGGCGCCGGGGACCATTGCACACCCTTCACCTAGGAGGCATCGCAACACCGTGATCGTCCGTTCGTTCAAGGAGTTCGAAGGCACCGACCGGCACGTGAAGAGCGCGTCCGGCACATGGGAAAGCACGCGGATCGTCCTCGCCAAGGAGAAGGTCGGCTTCTCCGTGCACGAGACGATCCTGTACGCGGGTACGGAAACGTCGATGTGGTACGCCAACCACGTCGAGGCCGTCGTCTGCACCAAGGGCGACGCCGAGTTGACCGACCGCGAGACGGGGAAGACGTACCACATCACGCCGGGCACGATGTACCTCCTCGACGGCCACGAGCGTCACACGCTCAAGGTCAAGGAGGACTTCCACTGCATCTGTGTCTTCAACCCGCCCGTCACCGGACGGGAGGATCACGACGAGAACGGCGTCTACCCGCTGCTCACCGAGGAGGTGTGAGTCATCGTGACCACGACCACGAACGTCACCGATCTCTATCCCACCCGCGGCGCCACCGAGGTGGCGACTCCCCGGCAGGACCCGGTCGTCTGGGGCTCGCCCGACACGCCCGGCCCCGTCTCGGCCGGTGACCTGCAGGCGCTGGACCGCGACGGCTTTCTCGCCGTCGACCAGCTCATCGGACCGGACGAGGTCGAGGTCTACCACCGGGAGCTGGAGCGGCTCACCACCGACCCGGCCATCCGCGCGGACGAGCGCTCGATCGTGGAGCCGCAGTCCAAGGAGATCCGGTCGGTCTTCGAGGTGCACAGGATCAGCGAGGTCTTCGCCAAGCTGGTGAGCGACGAGCGGGTGGTCGGACGGGCCCGGCAGATCCTCGGCTCGGACGTCTACGTCCACCAGTCGCGGATCAACGTCAAGCCGGGCTTCGGGGCCAGCGGCTTCTACTGGCACTCGGACTTCGAGACCTGGCACGCCGAGGACGGCCTGCCGAACATGCGGACGATCTCGGTGTCGATCGCGCTCACCGAGAACTACGACACCAACGGCGGCCTGATGATCATGCCGGGGTCGCACAAGACGTTCCTCGGGTGCGCGGGGGCCACGCCGAAGGACAACTACAAGAAGTCCCTGCAGATGCAGGACGCGGGGACGCCGTCCGACGAGGCGCTGACGAAGATGGCCTCCGAGTACGGCATCAAGCTGTTCACCGGCAAGGCCGGCTCGGCGACCTGGTTCGACTGCAACTGCATGCACGGGTCGGGCGACAACATCACGCCGTTCCCGCGCAGCAACGTGTTCATCGTGTTCAACAGCGTGGAGAACACGGCGGTCGAGCCCTTCGCGGCACCGATCCGGCGGCCGGAGTTCATCGGCGCGCGGGACTTCACGCCGGTGAAGTGACCCGCGTCTGATCTCGGGCAGGGGCCTCTTCGTGTGGGACGGGAGGCCCCTGCCCGGTGCTGTCCCGGCCGGGGCCCCGACGGGGTCCCGGCCCGGCGCCGTCTCAGCCCGCCAGCACGTCCAGCAGGCGGTCGACGTCGGCCGCGGTGTTGTACACGTGGAAGGCGGCCCGCAGATTGCCCGCCCGGTCGGAGACCTGGACGCCGGCCCCGCTCAACGCGCCCTGCCGGTGGCCGAGTCCGGGCACGGACACGATCGCGGAGCCCGGCGCGGGCACCGGCTCGTGGCCGAGCGCACGCACCCCCGCGCGGAACCGGTCGGCGAGCCCGGTGTCATGGGCGTGCACGGCGTCCACGCCCAGTTCCTCGATCAGGGCCAGGGAGTGCCGGGCCCCCGTGTACGAGAACAGCGCGGGGCTCTCGTCGAAGCGGCGGGCGGAACGGGCGAGTTCCTCGACGGGGCCGTAGCAGCTGTCCCAGGGCTTCTCACCGGACGCCCACCCGGCGAACAGCGGCGTCAGCCCCGCCGCCTCGCCCAGGTCCCGCGGTACGACGAGGAAGGCGACGCCGCGGGGGCAGAGCACCCACTTGTAGCCGACGGCGGCCACGTAGTCGAAGTCGTTGGCGGCCAGCGGCAGCCACCCGCCCGACTGCGAGGCGTCGATCAGCGTCCTCGCCCCGTGCGCCCGGGCGGCGTCCCGCAGCGCGCCGAGGTCGGCGAGCCGCCCGTCGGCCGACTGCACGGAGCTGACCGCGACCAGCGCGGTGTCCGGACCCACCGACTCGGCGATCCGCTCCAGCGGCACGCTGCGCACCTTCAGGTCGCCGCGCAGGTGCAGCGGGTTCACGAGGGAGCTGAAGTCGGCCTCCGCGGTGAGGACTTCGGCGCCCGGGGGCAGCGATGCGGCGACGAGTCCACTGAACGTGGCGACGGACGCGCCGGTCGCGACCCGGGTGGCGGGCACTCCCACGAGGCGGGCGTACGCGGTCCGGGACGCCTCGACGTCGGCGAACATGTCGAGCGGCTGTCCCTGCGCCGCGGACGCCGCCGCGTCGCGCATCGCCACGAGGGTCCGGGCGGGGAGCAGGCCGGTGCTGGCGGTGTTCAGATACGTGGTCTTCGGGGCGAACTCGGTCCGGACGAGATTCTCGAAGCTCTCCATGTGACCACTGTGCGGTCCCCGGACCTCCCCGTCCATTGCGTATTTCTACGCGGTTTCTCCAAGCATCGCTTATGTAAGGCCTCTCACCTGCAGTTCGGCCGTCTCCTCAGTCCTGGGGCACCGCGCATCCGTGCGGGCCGCAGGTCCCGGCACCGCCGCCGTCGACCGGCTCCAGCGGTGTGCGCTCGCCCCACGCCCGGGTCAGCGCCCGGGTGAAGACCTCGGCGGGCTGGGCACCGGAGACGCCGTAGGCCCGGTCGAGCACGAAGAACGGCACCCCGGTGGCTCCGAGCCGGCCGGCCTCCCGCTCGTCGGCGCGGACCTCGTCGGCGTAGGCGGCGGGATCGGCGAGCACCCCGCGGGCCTCGTCCTCGCCCAGGCCGGCGGACACGGCCAGCTCCACGAGCCGCTCGTCGTCGTTGAACACGGAGCGCTCGTCGGCGAAGCTGCCCCGGTAGAACGCGTCCAGCAGCGCCTCGTGCCGGCTCCGTTCCCTGGCGAGGTGCAGCAGGCGGTGCATGTCGAAGGTGCTGCCGTGGTCGCGGCCCCGGGTGCGGTAGTCCAGGCCCTCGGCGGCGGCCTGCGCGCCGAGGCTGTCCTCACCGGCCCGCGCCTGCTCCTCGCTCATGCCGTACTCGGCGGTGAGCATCGTCAGTACCGGCTGCACGTCGTCCCTGGCCCGCCCGGGGTCCAGTTCGAAGGACCGGTGGACCACCTCGACCCCGTCGCGGTGCGGGAAGGCCGCGAGCGCCTTCTCGAAGCGGGCCTTGCCCACGTAGCACCAAGGGCAGGCTTGGACCAACGAAGCCATAACTGCTCTGACCTGGGGTTACGCGTTCGCCTCCCTCTCCCGCGCTAGCAACTCGCTCGGGAATGAAGACGGCCGCCCCAGGTGGGGAGCGGTCCGACTTCGGAGATTGGACCAAGACAGATGCACCGCGACGACTACCCCGCGCTGCGGGCCCTCGGTTTCGAGGATGACGAACTCAAAGAGCTTGGCCTTTGGGAACCGGCTATAGGCTCCCCCGCCAATCTCGCGGAGATGTACGTCCGCCGCAGCAAGAAAAAGGACTCCCTTAGTGCACTCCGCCTACAGGTCCGACGCATGTGCGATCACGGAGTAAGGGACAACAAGAAGATCCGGCACGTCTGGTTCGAGCAAAAGAGCGCAAGTAAGAGCTACATCCGGCGCGAGGAGTTCGAGAAAGCGACAGCGGCCGTCACGAACGTTGGGCTTTCCAAAGCGCTCTACGTGTACAAAACCTCTCGACTCTCCCGCCGTGGAATGGGTCAGGTCGGCCTGTTGCTGGATACGTTCGAGGAACAGGGCGCGTACATTTTCGTTGTCTCCGAAGGATTGGACTCTCGCACTTCCCGCACAGTGCTTGCCTTCCTGAGCGAACAGGCCCGAGACCAAGTTAAAGACCTTGGCGATTTCGTCAAGCTGGGAATGGATGCCCACAAGGCGGACGGTAAATGGACGGGCGGGGTAGCTCCCTACGGTCTGCGCGCCGTGAAAGGGGAAGGTCGACTAGAGCGGCACCCCGAGGAATACCCGACGGCCCGCCGAATCGCTGACTACCTGTCGGACCGAAAGACTCCGGCATGGATCGCTAGCACGCTCAACGAGGAAGGGTTGAAGACGCGCCACGGTCGCAACTGGCAGGCAACCGGGATTATCGCGCTTGCCCATGCTGTGACTTGGGCCGGTCTCGTGGCACAGCGAGAAAGGATTCTCGACAAGAACGGTCAATGGACCGGCAAGTATCACCGTGGCGGAACTCCCCTGCTAGACAAGAACGGCGAACCGATTTCGTGCGGCGAAGGTGTTATCACGTTCGCTGAACACGTCAAGATCAAAAGCATTCTCGCAAGTCGCGCACGGAAGAACGGGCCGGTGGGAAACCGGGCGCGCGGAAAGCGCGAGGTATCCAATCTCCTGTCAAGCAACATGCACTGTGGTCGCTGCGAATCAATTCAAGTATGCAGCGGACCCGCTTACCGCTGCTACGCGCGAACTAACGAGGGGCCCCACATCTGCGAAGGTGTTTCCATCGGGCGCGAGAGGGCCGATGACGCCGTGACGCAAGCATGGTTCGGACACATTCTGAGCCTGTCCCCCGAGTCAGCCACGCTGCACGAGATCGCCCGCGAATGGCTGGCCTACAAGGACCCGGAAAAGGAAGCACGCAAGGCACAGGTAACGGCAGCTCTTGAATCGGCAGTGGGCCGAGAGCTGAAACTCAACAAGGAATTCTTCGTTCTCGGCCGAATGACGGAAGAGATGTTCGACAGCATGCGCGTACAGGTGGGCGAACAGATCACAGCGCTAAAGGCCGAGCTTGCCGAACTGACGCGGGAAGCAGACCTCTCCCCACTCATGGACCCCGAGGCACTTGCCGCGCTCTGGAACGGAGCCGGTATCGCCGGACAGCGGGCGCTACTGCGGGCCGCGCTCACAGAAAAGGGAATCACTCTGCTGCCGTCCGAGGGACGGGGGTATCGGGTGCCCGCCATTGACCGATTGGAGTTCCATTGGCGGGAGGCCAGCGACCCGGCATGGGACACAGCGTTTGAAGCGGGCGTGAAGCAGACGGAGAGGACTCGGGAGCGCACCGCCTAGACGGCCGCGTAAGCCACCTAGAGAGGCCCGGCGGGGAATGTTCCTGCCGGGCCTTTCGCGCACCCACAGACGACCACGCAGCGACTTGAACGAACGGCCAGCACCAACGGTGAACCTCCCGCTTCCCGACAACGCCCCCAGGAGGCCGCAGGCAGCCGCCTGAGCGCCCTTCCTCCGCACGCTGACCCGGAGTGCCGGGCGATCCCGAATAGGCCGTCAGTCGACCCACGATAAGTCGTAGCCAACACATTACACACAGTCACATTGGGGGCGGCGGCCGGATGCGCAAGCCACTCGATCTCTGTTCTCCGAGGGCAGCGAGCGGCGCTATCTCAACCGACGTCCGCTGAGGTAACCGCGCTCGCTGTCCCTCCCATGGCACCGGCCGAGGTCGCTTACGGCACCACCCCGGAACGTTCCGGGGTGCGCAAGCCGCACGATCTCTGATCCTCGGATACGCCAATAGGAGAAAACAACGAGGAGGAATCGCGGTGCCGATCACGAACACCCTTGACCTTGAAGCGCTCAGCGCTCGGATGGATGCATGGGCCGACGAACCCCGGAGTAAGCGGGGCCGTCTCGTCCGAGTCTTCCGCGCCAACCTTGGCAACTCGCCCGATCTACAGGCGGCCCGCCTTGCGCTGCTGATCGGGTACGCCGAGAAGACCGCCTAAACGTTCTGTCGCTCCCTCCCGGAGAAACCCCCGTCCCCTCTCGGCGGGGGTTTTCTTCGGCTCCCTTTAGTGGACTTTCGGGGAAACGGAGCGAGATGCGAACACCCTTTAGAGGACTTGCGCGGAATTCCGCGCGATCCAGACCGCCCCTTAGTGGACTTGGGAGGAAACCCTGCATGACCGAACAGACAAACCAGGGACTTACGTGGAACGGCCGAGCCAACGAGCGCCACTTTTCCCGAATTCGCATGGCTCTCCAGCGGACCGAGGCGGCGGCATGGGAGGCGATCAGCACGGAACACCCTAAGACCGAGACTGCTCACGCATACGCGCGTCTTGCGCTGGCCCTGGTGGACGAAATCCTGTTCCCGGTTAACCGCTGCGCCGGTCCTGACTGCGTGACACCCGTAGAGGACAAGGGCATTGGGCGTCCGGCCCTGTATTGCTCGGATCGCTGCAAGTACCGCGCTGCGTACGCGAGGAAGCGACAGCAGGCACAGCGGGAGGGCTGAGCCGATCTCTTCTTTTCCTTAGTTTTCTCACCTTGTTACGTAATGAAATGTGTATGTCCCTAGCAAGGTAGGTCCACTAAGGAATCCCTAGGGCAACCCAAAGTGCTGCTCTCAAACGACACTCGACACACCTAGAGGAAATCCCGCTAAATGACGTACTACCCATGGGAAGCCATGGACGGCCGCTGTGTCGTTTGCAACGGTCCGCTATCCGGCCGACAGGAGATCCTGTGTTCCCCTCGCTGCCGTAAGGCTCGGCAGCGCGCAGCCCTACTCACTCGCGATGAGTTCTGGGATCGGTTGGCCGGGCGGGACTGCGCTTGCTGCGGGGACGCGTTCGACCCGAGGAACGGCCGACAGCGCTTCTGTTCGCCCAACTGCGCCGATGCCGACAAGCGGGCCGAGGAAGATGCGCGCTGGGATGCCGTCTGCGAACTGAACGACTGCGGGAACAACACCGGATGGAATGGCGTCGGCCGTCCGCGCCGGTATTGCTGCGACGCTCACAAGGTAAAGGCGTCACGCCTCCGTAAGGTCGCTGAGAGCCCGCCTGCGGGCCGTTGAGACACTGTCCGGCCTCTCTGGTCATTGGCGCGGAGATAGGTGCCCTGAGGGGCGCTGGAGTCTTTCCAATGAGGTCCGGCCGGCTCGGGTATCAATGCGGTAACAGAATTCCACCCGTGCGCATTATTGCGAGGCTTTCGTCATTTCAGCGCAAGCAACACGATCTCTGATTGGAGACGGTCCAAGTGGCCGTCACCTCGGTTGCTCTCGGTGGTCACCGTGAGGCCGGTCGTACTCTCCTGCGGCCGGTCTCGCATCCACACCACACCGGAACGTTCCGGGGTGATCGCAAACCGTCCTGCGGCTGTCACCCGCAATCCCCTTAATTCTTCGGCAAGTTGAAGTGCCGCGCGCATATAGCGGCGGACTCCTTGCCGGTGGGCCCCCTTGCCCGCTGTGGTCTGTGACAGAGACCCGGCGCGCGAGGGGGCCCTTTTGCGTATCCGAGAGGGCTACCTAATGACCGCTCACGACATGACCACACCGGGGGCGGGATCGAACTCCCGTCTCAACAGTGCGCGAATGCAGCAGGGATCTACCGATAATGCCGACCGCCTACTAGCTGAGCGTCGCGCTGGTTCCTCCGCTGTGGGCTATGCCGACGTTTACGAGGAGCGCGCCGCTCGCAAGGAGGCAGAACAGCGCGAGCTAGAGGCATACCGGGCTGAGCAAAAGGCCGAGGTCGAGCGACGCACGCGCGAGGAAATGGGCGCACGCTGGGAGGCCGAGGAGGGGCACACCGTCGATCTCAATTCCAGTCTTACCGACCAACTAACCGCAGCACGTGATAGCCGCGACGAATTCATGCGGCGCACCGGGGGCGAGGAACTAGCGGCCCGCATTACCGCTGGCACCTTCCACCCCTGGACCCGATAACCAAACCGAGGATATAACCCAATGCCCGAGATCACCACACCCGAAGACCTGCTAACCCCGGACATCGAATTCATGATGCGCAACCGGCGTCATGGGGCCCTAGCGCCAAAGGTGGCCGATGAACGGTGGCAGTCCCTACAGGCTGTTGCCAGCGAGATGGACCGGCTAATGAGCTGTTCTATGAGCGGTCCGAGAATGCCGAGGATGCCCGCCTAGAGGCCGTCGCCGCACATGCCCGCGCTGCGGATTCCGGCAAGGCCGTCCCCGCTGGCATGGGTGCAAAGGTGCAGGATGCCAAGCTGGCCGTAGACGGCGCGCTTTCCGCTTTCCGTGCCAACCTGCCCAGACTGTCGGCGGCACGAAAGGCGTATGACGCGCTGTTCGATGACCGCGCATTCGTCACGGAATATCGCGCGTCTGTGGCGGCCGAATTCCTCAAGCGGCGTGACGCTGCGGTGAAGGCATTCAAGTCGCTTGACGCGCAGATTCCGGCCCTGGCCGAGCTATACACGCTACTCGGTGACTTCACGCTAAACAGCCTGCTTGGCGACACTGTCCGTGATGTTGAGTTCAACGGCTCCAATCTGGAGGACGGCGCGGTATTCACCGGAAATGCCGACAGTTGGGCAGCGCCAAAGCTGGCCGGAGCCCTGAACGAGGTTCGCCGGTACGTGCTAAGCGACGACCCAATCAAGGGCGGCACGCTGCTAACCGAGGATCTGGGCACCATTGCTGCTGCCCTCCCCGAGCTAGCAGAGCAGCGTTTCGAGGAATGGCAGGACGACCTAGCAGCGTCGGCCCCAATGCAGATGCGCAACGCACATCCTTGGGCCCTATAGGGCGAGTTGAAGCGGGGTCGGCCCGGAATCCGCCACCGGCCCCGCTCGCTGCTGAGAGGACACGCCCTATGGCATGGAAGACAAGTAATCGGCGTGAGCGACTGCCTGACAATTGGCCGACGCTCCGCCGTCGAGTGATTCGCCGTGACGGGGGTGTCTGTGTGGCCGTCCTACTCGACACCGGCCAGCGCTGCGGGGAGTACGGGTCAGACGTAGACCACATCATCCCCGGTGACAATCACGACCTGAGTAACCTCCAACTGCTGTGCCGGTGGCATCACATGCGTAAGACACAACGAGAGTCAGCAGCAGCGCGAGCAATGCGGCCCCGGCCACAAACGCACGTCCCCAGGGTGGAGCGTCGGGAGGCTATTCCCGACCCTTGGTGACGCAGGCATTCAGGCTGTAATCACGCATCGAATTTCCTGCGCATTGCACGTTGCGTAACGGTACTCGCCGTCACCGAGAAGGGCCGAAGGGGTGGGGGGCAACCCCCTTGAAGGGTCTATACGGATCGCTAGCGTATAGCACCTCAACCCGTGTACAAGTTTTCAAGTCGCCCAAGCACTCTTGGACCGCAGTTGAACGCGGATTGTGACCACTATCTAGATCACTCTCAGCACACACCAGACTGGAACGTTACGGGGTGGTCGAGGAGGAAAAGCGAATGCCTGATTACCTTGCCTGTCGTCGGCCCGGTTGCGGGCAGGAACGACCACCGCGACAGCGACCAACCGGCGGTCGTTACGCCTATTGCCGTATCTCGTGCCGTCGCTGGCATCGAGCCTTTGTGGGGTTCAGTGGAAACGGAGCGGCACCCGGACGAGACAGCGCAACCGACGCTGTTCTATTCGCTGGCTTGCTCGCGCTCGATCTGGATTCCGAGGCGGGCCCGGTGCTGCGTGAGCTATTTGATGTGTACGGGAAGGCATCATGAAACCGACTCGCGTTGTCCTCGGACCGAATGGCTGGGAACCCTCGGACGCACCGGCCCGCCCCGGATTCTTCGCCTACCGATTCCCGCGCATCCTGCCCATTGTCCGGCTCGCTGATGAGTCCGGCGAAATCCAACTACCGGGCCGCGTACGTCTCCACGGACACCCCCGGAACTGCGGGAAACGGTGACTGGACTTACCCAGCTAACCTCGATTCTTCAGAGGTCGTGAGTGCCTGACCGGGTCGTCGCTTCGCCCTGTTTGTCCTGTGTGATCGCGGGCGGGGCCTTCGCGTGTCGCTGC